>JAGOBT010000075.1 GCA_017999135.1 Burkholderiaceae bacterium | reverse complement strand
CGTTGAAGATCACCGCGTCGGCCAGCGCGCGGCGCTGTTCACGCGTGGCCTGCTGGGCGATGACGCGGCGCACCTGCTCGTCGGGCCAGCCCGAGCGGGCCATCACCCGCTGCACCTGGGTGTCGGCGCTGCAGTCGACCACCAGGATGCGCTGGCAGGCCGCGCGCCAGTGGCTGGCGGTGTTGAGCAGCGGCACGTCGAACACCACCACGCCGCCGGCGGCGGCCGCGGCCTGGCGCTGTGCCTCGGCGCCGATCATCGGGTGCAGGATGGCTTCGAGCGCACGCTTGGCGTCGGGGTCGCTGAACACCAGGCTGCGCATGCGGGCACGGTCGAGCGCGCCGCTGGCATCGGCCACGTCGTCGCCGAAACGCTGCCGCAGCGCCGGCATGGCTGGGCCGCCCGGGGTGGTGAGGCTGTGGGCGATGGCGTCGGTGTCGACCAGCGTGGCGCCGTGCGCCACCAGCAGCGATGCGACAGTGCTCTTGCCACTGCCGATGCCCCCGGTCAGGCCGATGGCGCGGATGCCGTGGCTCATCCCAGCATCGGCCACAGCGCGCTGAGCGGCCCGCCGAAGAACAGTGCGCAGATGCCGCCGCCGGCCAGGTAGGGTCCGAAGGGGATGGGCACGTTGCGGCCATGGCCGCGCGCCACGATCATGAAGATGCCGACCACCGCGCCCACCGCCGACGACAGCAGGATGATGCTGGGCAGCGCCTGCCAGCCCAGCAGCGCGCCCAGGCCTGCCAGCAGCTTGAAGTCGCCCTCGGCCATGCCCTGCACGCCACGCACCAGCTTGTAGGCGAAGGCCACGAACCACAGCGAGAAGTAGCCGAAGAACGCACCCAGTGCCGCATCGGGCAGCGAAACGGGAATCCACTTCAGCCAGGCTGCCACCAGGCCCAGGCCGATCAGCGGCAGCGTCAGGTCATCGGGCAGCAGGGTGGTGTCCAGGTCGATGAAGGCGGCCGCCACCAGCAGCGCCAGCGCCAGGCAGTACACCGCCGCGGCAGCGGTGGGGCCGGTCAGCACGGCCGCGCTGGCGAACAACACGCCCGTGAGCGCCTCGACGATGGGGTAGCGCACCGAGATGCGCGTTCCGCAGGCCGAGCACTTGCCGCCCAGCCGCAGCCAGCCCAGCAGCGGAATGTTCTCGTGCCAGGCCAGCTGGTGGCCGCACTGCGGGCAGCGCGAGCGCGGCTTCGACAGGCTCATTGCCGGCAGCGCCTGCACCTCGGCCGCCAGCGCCTCGCCCTGGCGCGCCAGCTCCGCCGTGCGCTGCGGGCTGCTGCCCAGCACGCGGCTGATGGCGCTGCCGTCCTGCAGGTAGCCGGCCGCGTCGCCCAGCCATTCGCGTTCCAGCAGCTGCGGCAGCCGGTGGATCACCACGTTCAGGAAGCTGCCGATCACCAGCCCCAGCACGCCCAGGGCCCAGGGTGACAGCAGCACCTCCACGGTCGGGAGCACCATCCTTCAGACCACCTGGCCGATCTTGAAGATCGGCAGGTACATGGCCACCACGATGCCGCCGATCACCGTGCCCAGCACCACGATGATGATCGGCTCCATCAGACTCGACAGCCCCTTGACCATGTCGTCGACCTCTTCCTCGTAGAACTCGGCGGCCTTGCCCAGCATGTGGTCGAGCGAGCCGGATTCCTCGCCGATCGACGCCATCTGGATCACCATGTTCGGGAACACGCCGGTGCTCTGCATCGACGTGGTGAGCGCGCTGCCGGTGGACACGTCGCGCTGGATCTTGGTGGTGGCCTCGGCATACACCGCATTGCCCGAGGCGCCGCCCACCGAATCCAGCGCCTCCACCAGCGGCACGCCGGCGGCGAACATGGTCGACAGCGTGCGCGTCCAGCGCGCGATCACCGACTTGTTGATCAGGTTGCCGAATACCGGGATGTTCAGCAGCAGCCGGTCCATCACCATCTGCATCTTGACCGACCGCTTCCAGGTCTGCATGAACATGTAGCCGCCGCCACCGATCAGGCCGAACACCACCGGCCACCATGCGACGAAGAATTCGGACATGGCGATCACGATCAGCGTCGGCGCCGGCAGGTCGGCGCCGAACGAGCTGAACACCTCCTTGAAGGCCGGGATCACCTTGATCATGATGATCACCACCACCAGGAAGGCCACCACCAGCACCGCGATCGGGTACATCAGGGCCGACTTGATCTTGCTCTTGATGGCGAGCGTCTTCTCCTGGTAGATGGCCAGGCGCTCGAGCAGCTGCTCCAGGATGCCGCCGGCCTCGCCCGCTTCCACCAGGTTGCAGTACAGCGCGTCGAAGTGCATCGGGTGCTTGCGGAACGCGGCCGACAGGCTGGTGCCGGTCTCCACGTCGGACCGGATGTCGCCCAGCAGCTTGGTCAGCCGCGGGTTGGTGGCGCCGCGGCCGACGATGTCGAAGGCCTGCAGCAGCGGCACGCCGGCCTTCATCATGGTGGCCAGCTGGCGCGTGAACAGCGCGATGTCCTTCTGCTTGACCGAGCTGCCGCCGCTGGTGCGGCGCTTCTTCACCTTGGTCAGCAGGATGCCCTGGCGCCGCAGGTTGGCGCTGACCTGGGCTTCGCCGCCGGCACGGATCTCGCCGCGCACCACCTTGCCGTTCTTGTCCCGGCCTTCCCATTCGAAGACCAGTTCCTTGACGTTTCTTGCGGCTGATGCAGTCGCCATGCGTGCTCCGGATCGGGTGGTTGGCCGCGCCGATCAGCGCGTGGCGCGGCCGTGTGGCGGGCGGTGATGCGGCATCCGTGCCGTCACTGGTTGGTCACGGCGATGATTTCCTCGAGCGTGGTCACGCCCTGGCGCACCTTCACCAGGCCCGACTGGCGCAGGTCGCGCACGCCGTCGCGCTGGGCCTGCTGGGCGATGTCCATCGCCGTGCCTTCACTGAGGATGATGCGCTGGATGGCCTCGGACATCGGCATCACCTGGTAAACGCCCACCCGGCCCTTGTAGCCGCTGTTGCAACTGTTGCAACCCACGGCGCGGAACGGCTTCCAGGCGCCGTCCAGGTCTTCAGGGGTGTAGCCGGCGCGCAGCATCGCCTCGCGAGGGTAGTCGGCCGGCGTCTTGCAGTTCTCGCACAGCCGCCGCGCCAGCCGTTGCGCCGTGATCAGGATCACGCTGCTGGCGATGTTGAACGGTGCCACGCCCATGTTCAGCAGCCGGGTCAGGGTGGTGGGCGCGTCATTCGTGTGCAGCGTGCTCATCACCATGTGGCCGGTCTGGGCGGCCTTGATGGCGATGTCGGCGGTTTCCAGGTCGCGGATCTCGCCGACCATGATGATGTCCGGGTCCTGCCGCAGGAAGGACTTCAGCGCCGCCGAGAAGGTGAGCCCGGCACGGTCGTTCACGTTGACCTGGTTCACGCCGGGCAGGTTGATTTCCGCCGGGTCTTCCACGGTGGAGATGTTCACGCCCGGCTGGTTCAGGATGTTCAGGCAGGTGTAGAGCGACACCGTCTTGCCCGAGCCGGTGGGGCCGGTGACCAGCACCATGCCATAGGGCCGCACGATGGCGGTCATCAGGCGCTCTTTCTCGATCTTCTCGTAGCCCAGGGCCTCGATGCCCACCTTGGCGCTGGACGGGTCCAGGATCCGGATCACGATCTTCTCGCCGAACAGCGTGGGCAGGGTCGACACGCGGAAGTCGATCGCCTTGTTGCCGAACTTCATCTTCATGCGGCCGTCCTGCGGCACGCGTTTCTCGGCAATGTCGAGCCGGCTGATGACCTTGATGCGCGAGGCCAGCTTTTCCTTGATGGCCAGTGGCGGCTGGGTGATCTCGCGCAGCTCGCCGTCGACCCGGAAGCGCACCCGGTAGTGGTATTCGTAGGGTTCGAAGTGCAGGTCGGACGCACGCAGGTTGATCGCGTCGATCAGCATCTTTTGCAGAAAGCGCACCACCGGCGCGTCTTCCACTTCGGACACCACCTCCGATGCCTCGGGCGCGGTGGTGTCGTCGGTGACGTCGAACTCGAAGTCGTCGGCCGTCAGTGCTTCCAGCGTCTCCGTCGCCGTGGAGCCCTGCGTCTCCATGTAGCGCGCCAGCTTGTCGTACTCGACGATCACCCACTCGGGCGACAGCTGGGTGGCGAACTTGATGCGCTCGACCGCCTCCTGGTCGGTGGGGTCGGCGCCGCCGATGAACAGCCGGTTGCCGCGGCGGCCCAGCATCACCAGCTGGTACTGCACGGCCAGCTTGGGGTCGACCACGTTCTTGGGCAGGCGTTCGAGGTCAACGGCCGACAGGTCGAGCAGTGGCAGCGCCAGCGACGCCGACAGCGTGTGCGCCAGGTCGAACGGGGACACCGCGCCCGAGGCGATCACTGCGCCGATGAAGCTGATGCGCCGCTCCTTGGCCGACTTCGCCAGGTCTTCGGCGGCCTTGCTGCTCAGCTTGCCGGCATGCACCAGCACCCGGGCCACGCCAGACAGCGACGATTGCGGTGGTTCGACCAGAGTTTCCAAGGCGGCTTCGCGGCAGTTGACGACAGCTGACCGCGCCATGATGACCGATCAGCCGCCGACTGTAACGCCTAGAACCGCAACGATCGGCCGCCAGTTCGGGATGCCGCCGCTCGGCAAACGCGCCACGCGGGCATGAAAGAGCCCCTGCGCGAGGGGCTCTTGCAATCGGTCGATGACCAGGAAACTGGTCGGGGTGAGAGGATTCGAACCTCCGGCCTCTACGTCCCGAACGTAGCGCTCTACCAGGCTAAGCTACACCCCGATGGTTAGGTCGGTTCAGGAGGATCGCTCCACCGACCGAGCACATAAGTCTAGCAGAGCTTGGCGGGCCGCCGAATCGGGCAGCGCAGAAAGTGCCCGCGCAGCGGCATCTGCCTCATCGCGCGCGGCCTGCCGCGTGGCCTGCAGCGCACCGGTCTGGCGCACGATGGCGATGATGTCCTGCAGGCGGTCGAGCTCGCCATGCTCGATGGCGTGGCGGATCAGCTGGCGCTCGGCATCGGCGCTGCGCGCCATGGCCACCAGCAACGGCAGCGTGGGCTTGCCCTCGCGCAGGTCGTCACCGACGTTCTTGCCCAGCGCGTGGGTGTCGCCCTCGTAGTCGAGCAGGTCGTCCACCAGCTGGAAGGCCGTGCCCAGGGCGCGGCCGCAGTCGGCGCAGGCTTCTTCCACGTCGCGCGGGGCATTGGCCAGCACCGCACCCAGGCGGGCGCTGGCCTCGAACAGCTTGGCCGTCTTGTAGCGGATGACACGCAGGTAGTCGTCGACCGCCAGATCGGGGTCGTGCATGTTCATCAACTGCAGCACCTCGCCCTCGGCGATGACGTTGGTGGCGTCGGCCAGCACTTCCAGCACCCGCATGCGGTTCACGCTGACCATCATCTGGAAGGCGCGCGAGTACAGAAAATCGCCCACCAGCACGCTGGCGGCGTTGCCGAACAGGGCGTTGGCCGTCTGCTGGCCGCGGCGCAGCGACGACTCGTCGACCACGTCGTCGTGCAGCAGGGTGGCGGTGTGGATGAACTCGACGGTGGCGGCCAGCTCATGCCGCTCGGGCCCCATGAACCCCAGCGCCTGCGCCACCAGCAGCACCAGGCGGGGGCGGATGCGCTTGCCACCAGCATTGATGATGTAGTGCGAGATCTGGTTGATCAGCGCCACATCGGACGCCAGGCGCAGCCGGATGACATCGTCCACCCGCAGCATGTCGGCAGCCATCGGGTCGACGTCGGCCGATGCGGGGGTGAGGAGATCGTTCACGGTGGGGCGGGTCGCGGAATGGTCGCAAATTATAGGGAGGCACCGTGGTGGATCTCCGACAGTCCCCGGCCAACCCTGCGCCGCACAGCGGTGGCGCCACCCAGCGCAAGCCGGGCGGAGAATTCTGCGTACAAACCCGGTCTGTCTGCTATCATCGCGGGTTCCTTCGGCGTCAGCCGGGGATCGGCAAGCCTGGCTTGGTTGCCGACGATGGATCGAAGTGAACAACCCAGAGGCAACTATGTACGCGCTCATTAAAACCGGTGGCAAGCAATTCAAGGTTGCTGCCGGCGAAAAGATCAAGGTAGAACAGATAGCAGCGGACGTGGGCCAGGAAATCGTGATCGATCAGGTGTTGGCTGTCGGAAACGGCGCCGACCTGACGATCGGGACTCCCCTGGTGGCCGGCGCCACGGTGAAAGCCACCGTGGTCTCGCACGGCAAGCACGACAAGGTGCGCATCTTCAAGATGCGTCGCCGCAAGCACTATCAGCGGCACGGCGGCCACCGCCAGACCTACACCGAGCTGGAAATCGGCGCCATCGGCGTCTGAGGCCCGCGCAGTCCCGTCATCAGGAGTTTTTGAACCATGGCACAGAAAAAGGGCGGCGGCTCAACCCGCAACGGCCGCGACTCGCAACCCAAGATGCTCGGCGTGAAGGTGTTCGGCGGCCAGACCGTACCGGCCGGCTCCATCATCGTGCGCCAGCGCGGCACCCGTTTCCACGCCGGCGACAATGTCGGCATGGGCAAGGACCACACGCTGTTCGCGCTGGTCGACGGCCAGGTGTCGTTTGCCACCAAGGGCGCGCTGAACCGCCAGACGGTCATCGTCACCCCGGTCTGAGCTTCAGGCCTGCGGGCCGGCGGCATGCTGCCGGTCTGATCCAAGCCCCGGCCTGCCGGGGCTTTTGCGTTTGTTGGGATGGACCACCATGAAATTCGTCGACGAAGCCACCATCGACATCGCCGCCGGCAATGGCGGCGCGGGCTGCATGAGCTTTCGACGCGAGAAGTTCATCCCGTTCGGCGGCCCCAACGGCGGTGACGGCGGCCGCGGCGGCAGCGTCTTCGCGGTGGCCGACCGCAACCTGAACACGCTGATCGATTACCGCTACGCCCGCCGCCACGAGGCGCGCAACGGCGAAGCCGGCCGCGGGTCCGACCAGTACGGCGCGGCGGCCGACGACATCGTGCTGCGCATGCCGGTGGGCACCATCGTGCGCGATGCCGAGACCGAAGAGGTGCTGGCCGAACTGCTGGAACCCGATGTGCCGGTGCTGCTGGCCAAGGGCGGCGACGGTGGCTTCGGCAACCTGCACTTCAAGAGCAGCACCAACCGTGCGCCGCGCCAGAAGACCCCCGGCTGGCCCGGCGAGCAGAAGAAGCTGAAGCTGGAGCTGCGGGTGCTGGCCGACGTGGGCCTGCTGGGCCTGCCGAATGCTGGCAAGAGCACGCTGATCACCGCCATCAGCAATGCGCGGCCCAAGATCGCCGACTACCCGTTCACCACCCTGCACCCCAACCTGGGCGTGGTGCGTGCCGGCCCGGAGCGCAGCTTCGTGGTGGCCGACCTGCCCGGGCTGATCGAGGGCGCGGCCGATGGCGCCGGCCTGGGCCACCTGTTCCTGCGCCACCTGCAGCGCACCCGGCTGCTGCTGCATGTGGTCGACATGGCGCCGTTCGACGGGGCCGACCCGGTGGCCCTGGCCAAGGGCATCATCAAGGAACTGCGCAAGTACGACGAGGCGCTGTACGAGAAGCCGCGCTGGATCGTGCTGAACAAGCTGGACATGGTGCCCACCGAAGACCGCGCCGCGCTGGTCAAGGATTTCATCAAGCGCATGCGCTGGAAGGGGCCCGTGTTCCAGGTCTCGGCGCTGGCCCGCGAAGGGCTCGACCCGATGGTGCAGGCCATCTTCGAGCATGTGGCCGCGCACAAGGTGCAGGCGCCGCCCGAGATCGATCCGCGCTTCGATGCGCCCACCCCGGTGGCCGCGGTGGAGCCCGCCGATGACTGAGGTGCTGAAGCACGCCCGCCGCATCGTGGTGAAGGTGGGCTCCAGCCTGGTGACGAACGAGGGCCGCGGCATCGACGCCGAAGCGGTGGGCAACTGGTGCCGGCAATTGGCCGCGCTGTCGCAGCAGGGGCGCGAGGTGGTGATGGTCAGCTCAGGTGCCATCGCCGAGGGCATGAAGCGCCTGGGCTGGACCACCCGCCCGACCGAGCTGCATGAGCTGCAGGCCGCCGCCGCCGTCGGCCAGATGGGCCTGGCGCAGATGTACGAGACGCAGCTGCGTGCCCATGGCATGGGCAGTGCCCAGGTGCTGCTGACGCATGCCGACCTGGCCGACCGCGAGCGCTACCTGAACGCCCGCAGCACCCTGCTGACGCTGCTGCAGCTGCAGGTGATCCCGGTGATCAACGAGAACGACACCGTCGTCAACGACGAGATCAAGTTCGGCGACAACGACACCCTGGGCGCCCTGGTGGCCAACCTGGTGGAGGCCGATGCGCTGGTGATCCTGACCGACCAGCGCGGTTTGTATTCGGCCGATCCGCGCAAGGTGCCCGATGCCCGCTTCATCGACGAAGCCGCCGCCGGCGACCCGGCGCTGGAGCTGATGGCCGGCGGTGCCGGCTCGGCCATCGGCCGCGGCGGCATGCTGACCAAGATCCTGGCGGCCAAGCGGGCCGCCGGCAGCGGCGCCAGCACGGTGATCGCATGGGGCCGCGAGCCCGATGCGCTGTTGCGCCTGGCGGCGGGCGAGGCCATCGGTACCGCGCTGCTGGCCGGCACGCCCAAGCTGGCGGCGCGCAAGCAGTGGATGGCCGACCATTTGCAGCTGCGCGGCGCGGTGGTGGTGGACGACGGCGCCGTGCTGAAGCTGCGCGACGAGGGCAAGAGCCTGCTGCCCATCGGCGTGACTGCGGTGGAGGGCGACTTCCAGCGCGGCGACGTGATCGCGGTGCGCTCGGCCGCTGGTGCCGAAATCGCCCGTGGCCTGGCCAACTATGCGTCGACCGAGGCGCGCCTCATCGCCCGCAAGCCGTCATCGCAGATCGCCGGGCTGCTGGGCTTTGCCAACGAGCCCGAGCTGATCCACCGGGACAATCTCGTGCTCTCCTGAGCACGAGGTTGCGGCGCCGGCCCGCGCCCGCAGGGCGCCATGGCGGCAGCGCCGACATGCCGCCGCCGAAGGCGGCGGGCCGAAGCCGCAATCCGATGTGGCTCCGCCTCACTCCTCCAGCTCGGCCTTGGCCATCTCGATGTCCAGCCGCTCCATCGCATCGGCGGCGGTGCATTCGGCGGCCTGGGCATAAAGCTTCTCGGCCTCCTTCATCTTCTTGTCGCCTTCGAGCATCACCAGGCCGTTGGCGTACTCGACCATGCCGATGGCCGAGCCCGGGTTCAGCTTCAGTGCCTGCTGGAACATCTTCAGCCCGGTGGCGGCATCGGCGCCCTGTGTCTTGCCCAGCAGCTTGCCCACCTTGTCGATCACCTCGGCATGGAAGGCGCCCAGCGCAATGTGGGCATCGGCATGCTTGGGCTGCAGCTTGATGGTGGTCTCCAGCGCGTTCTTGACCTTGCTGCCCAGCCCTTGCGACAGCGCCTTGGCCACGCTGATGCCCTGGCCGTAGCGGCCCAGCGCGTAGGCCAGCCAGTAGTGGGCGTTGGGGTTCTTGGCGTCCTCGGCGATCTGCGCCTCGGCGCGGGCAGCCACCTCCTGGAACATCGCCAGCCGGGTCTTTTCGCTCTTCTCCAGGTAGGTGGCGTAGATGCTCTGGGCCTTGTTGGCCACGGTGATGCCGGCGCCGCCGGCCTTCAGCCCGGCGTCATGGGCCTTCTGGAAATCACCAGCGTGGAAGTGGCCCCAGGCGGTGAGCACGGCGGCCTCTTTCGGCAGTGGCTCGGCGTCGCCGATGTGCAGCCGGGCCCAGTGCTTCTTCAGTCCGGCGGCGTCATGCGCGTAGTTGGTGTCGTCATAGGGAAAGGCGGTCCACTTGGCCATCGGTTGTCTCCTGGGGAACGGAAAAGCGTCAGTCGTTGCTGCCGCGGTAGGCGCCGGCGATCTGGAACAGGTGCTCGCGCGATTGCGGCTCCAGATAGGGCATCAGCAGGCTCAGCACATGGTAAGCGCCGCGCGACAGGGCGGCCGCCGCGCTCTCGG
>JAGOBT010000594.1 GCA_017999135.1 Burkholderiaceae bacterium | reverse complement strand
GGGAAAGCCAGCAAGCCGATGAGCGACCAACCCAAGAAGAAAGCCCCGCACGAATTGCGCAGCCAGCAGTGGTTCGGCCGGCAAGACCGCGACGGCTTCGCCTACCGCAGCTGGGTCAAGGGCAAGGGCGTGCCGCATGACCAGTTCGACGGCCGGCCGGTCATCGGCATCTGCAACACCTTCAGCGAGCTCACACCCTGCAACAGCCACTTCCGCACACTGGCCGAACAGGTGAAGATCGGCGTGTACGAGGCCGGCGGCTTCCCGCTGGAATTTCCGGTGATGAGCCTGGGTGAATCCTTGCTGCGGCCCACCGCCATGCTGTACCGCAACCTGGCCAGCATGGACGTCGAAGAAAGCATCCGCGGCAACCCGATCGACGGCGTGGTGCTGCTGATGGGCTGCGACAAGACCACGCCCAGCCTGCTGATGGGTGCCAGCAGCGCCAACCTGCCCACCATCGGCGTCAGCGGCGGGCCGATGCTCAACGGCCAGTGGCGCGGCCAGCAGCTGGGCAGTGGCACGGGCATGTGGAGCATGAGCGAGCAGGTGCGCGCCGGCACGCTGAAGCTGCAGGACTTCTTCGAGGCCGAGAGCTGCATGCACCGCAGCCACGGCCACTGCATGACCATGGGCACGGCCAGCACCATGGCCAGCATGGTCGAGGCGCTCGGCATCGGCCTGCCCGGCAATGCCGCCTGGCCGGCGGTGGACGGCCGCCGCAACGTGCTGGCCCGCAACGCCGGCCGCCGCATCGTTGAGATGGTGCATGCCGACCAGACCATCAGCCAGGTGCTGACGCGGGAAGCCTTCGAGAACGCCATCAAGACGCTGGCGGCCATCGGCGGCAGCACCAATGCGGTGATCCACTTGATCGCCATTGCCGGCCGGCTGGGCGTCAAGCTCACGATCGATGACTTCGACCGCCTGGCCAGCACGCTGCCCTGCCTGGTCAACCTGCAGCCCAGCGGCCAGTACCTGATGGAAGACTTCTGCTACGCCGGCGGCCTGCCGGTGGTGATGCAGGAGATTGCGCAGCACCTGCACCTGGACATCGTCACCGCCAACGGCAAGACGGTGCGCGAGAACATCGCCAGCGCCGAGAACTTCAACCCGCAGGTCATCCAGCCGCTGGACAAGCCGTTCAAGGCCAACGCCGGCATCGCGGTGCTGCGCGGCAACCTGGCGCCGCGCGGCGCGGTGATCAAGCCCAGCGCGGCCACGCCGGCGCTGATGCAGCACACCGGCCGGGCGGTGGTGTTCGAGGATTCGCACGACTTCCACGCCCGCATCGACGACGACAGCCTGGATGTCGACGAGACCTGCATCCTGGTGCTGAAGAACTGCGGCCCCAAGGGCTACCCCGGCATGGCCGAGGTGGGCAACATGCCGCTGCCGCCCAAGGTGCTGAAGAAGGGCATCACCGACATGGTCCGCATTTCAGACGCCCGCATGAGCGGCACCGCCTACGGCACCGTGGTGCTGCACACCGCGCCCGAGGCGGCCGCCGGCGGCCCGCTGGCCGTGGTGCAAAACGGCGACCTGATCACGCTCGATGTCGCCGCCCGCCGCCTGCACCTGCACGTGGACGATGCCGAACTGGCGCGCCGCCTGGCCGCCTGGCAGGCCCCCGCGCCCGCCATGGCCAGCGGCTACTGGAAGCTGTACATCGACCATGTGCTGCAGGCCGACCAGGGCGCCGACCTCGACTTTCTGGTCGGCCAGCGTGGCGCTGCCGTGCCGAAGGACAACCACTGACCTCGCCTGTTCTGCTGGCCGTCGACTGGGGCACCAGCGCGCTGCGCGGCGCACTGCTGGCGGCTGACGGCACGGTGCTGGCGCGGCATGCTGCGCCGCGCGGCCTGCTCAGCGTGCCGCCCGGCGGCTGGCAGTCAGCCTTCGATGCCGAGTTCGGTGTCTGGCTGGCTGCCCACCCCGGCCTGCCCTGCCTCTTGGCCGGCATGGTCGGCAGCCGCCAGGGCTGGGCCGAGGCGCCGTATGCCGCCTGCCCGGCTGGCCTGGCCGACATCGCCCGACAGCTGCTGTGGCTGCAGCCAGGCCGCCTGGCCATCGTGCCCGGCCTGTCTTGTGAGTCGGACGGCGTGCCCGACGTGCTACGCGGTGAGGAGACGCAGGTGTTCGGCGCGCTGCAGGCGCTGCAGTCGCCCGGGATGGCCGGCGGCGCCCACACCCTGGTGCTGCCCGGCACCCACAGCAAGTGGGTGCAGGTGGATGGCGGCCAGGTGCGCGGCTTCCGCACCCACATGACCGGCGAGACCTATGCGCTGCTGCGACAGCAGTCGATCCTGGCGCGCATGCTGCCGGCCGATGATGGCGACCTGGATGCCGAGGCCTTCGATGCCGGCGTGGCCCGCGCGCAGCAGCCCGGCGGCCTGCTGCACCACCTGTTCTCGGTGCGCACGCTGGCCTTGTTCGAGCGTGCCGGTGGCGCCGCACTGGCCAGCCGGCTGTCGGGCCTGCTGATCGGCGAGGAACTGCGGGCCCAGGCCCTGCCGCCCGGCCAGCCGGTCACCGTGCTGGGCAGCGCCGCGCTGGCGCAGCGCTACCAGCGCGCGCTGGCCGCCAGCGGCCACCCGGTGCGGCTGGCGCCCGACGATGCCACCTGGCACGGCCTGCTGGCGGTGGCCCGTGCAGCTGGCCTGGTGGCCGGGGCGGTGTCGACAGGCACACTCCCGGCATGACTTCCGG
>JAGOBT010000073.1 GCA_017999135.1 Burkholderiaceae bacterium | reverse complement strand
CGCGTCGGGTCGGACGGCGGAAACGCTCGAAGTTCTCGCCTTGGTCGGCGGCCATCGCAAGGGTCTGCTGCTTCATCAAGTGCTAACGTCTGATCCGAGCGAGCCGTTGACCTTAATCAGCGTTGCCTTAGCGTTGCAGCGGGCTGCCGACGGATGGCGGCGGCTTCTGACCGATCCAGACACGGAGAACCCCGATGCACCCTCGACCCTTGGCGCGCGCGGTGGCGCCGTTGATCTGCCTGGCCCTGGTGGCTGGTCCGCTGCCCGCGCAGGCCAGCCAGACCATCCGTTGCGAAAGCTACAACATGGGCTACCGCTTCTGCCGGGCCGACACCGACAACCGGGTGGAGATCGCGCGCCAGATTTCCAACACCAACTGCGTGCTCGACCGCAACTGGGGCTACGCGCGCAACGGCGTGTGGGTCAACCGCGGCTGCGGCGCCGATTTCCGCGTCGGGCGCGGCGGCAGCAGCAGCGACAAGACCGCCGCCGCCGTGGTCGGCCTGATCGGCCTGGCGGCCAATGCGGCGGCGGCCAGCAACCAGAACAAGCAGTCACAGGAAGATGTCAGCGCCTGGGCGGTGGGCACCTTCACCGGCTACGACAACCGGGAAGGCACCGACGTGACCTTGCGCATCATGCCCGGCGGGTCGGTGTCAGGCCGTGCCGGCCGCAATGAGTTCTCGGGCAGCCTGGACGGCACGCGCCTGCAGGCTGGCCGCCATGCATTCCGCATCTCCCGGTCCGGCAATGGCTTCCTCGCAGTCGACGAACGGGATTCAGGCCACCGCGTCGTGTTCCAGCGCGGCTACGACGGCGGGGGCTACTGATGCAACACACCATGAAGACCCTGCGCACCGCGCTGCAATCCACCCTGTTCGCCAGCCTGCTGGCCGCCGGCCTGGCACCTGCGGCCCGGGCCCAGGCTGCCGCGCCGGCATCGCCTGGCAGCGGCTTCGTCGACCCGGCCCGCCCGGTGGTGTCGGCGCCGCCCGAAACTGGCGTGGTGTGGCGTGCACCTGCCGTCGACACCCTGGCCACGCTGCGCCAGCGCGGCCAGCTGCGCGTGTGCGTGGTGCCGGTCGAGCCGATGGTGATGCACGATGCCAAAGGCGATTTCGCCGGCTTCAGCATCGACCTGTCGCGCAAGCTGGCGCAAGACCTGGGCGTCGATGTCGACTTCGTGCCCTCGTCCTGGGGCCACGTGATCGGCGACCTGGCCAGCCGCCAGTGCGACCTGATCGCCAGCGGCCTGTGGATGACGGTGCAGCGTGCCCTGGTGGTGAACTTCACCGCGCCCACGGTGCATGACGGCGTCTACCTGGTCGCCAGCCAGGCGAAGGCGCCGGGCAAGACCAGCCTGGCCGACTTCGACCAGCCCGGCATGGCCGTGGCGGTGTACGCCGGCACCCAGCAGGAGGCGCTGGCGCGCAAGCTGCTGCCCAGGGCCCGGCTGATCGTCACCACCGACGACCCGCTGCAACTGGTGCTGCAAGGCCAGGCGCAGGCCGCGCTGGCGCCCACGCTGTCGCCCCAGACGCTGCTGCAGGCGGCACCGGGCCAGCTGTACCTGCCGCGCACGGCGCCGCTGGCCAGCACACCGGCGGCCATGGCGGTGCGCAAGGGCGACCCCGACTTCCTGCACCTGCTCAACACCTGGCTGACCCTGCAGCGGGACAGCGGCTGGCTGGACGAGCGGGTGCTGTTCTGGTCGAACAGCGCGCAGTGGCCGAAGTGACGCGCGCGTGACCCTGACCCACCCGTGAGCCGAAACCTGCGCCACCCGCTGCCGGTGGCCGCCGCGCTGTCAGCCCTGCTGGCCGGCTGCGTGCTGGCGCCCGAGCCACCGGCCCTGGCGGGCAGCCGCTGGCAGCTGGTGGCGCTGGCGTCGATGGACGATGCCCAGGGCACGCAGCGGCCGGCCGACCCGGCACGCTACACCCTGGCCTTCGGCACCGATGGCCGCGCCGCGCTGCAGCTGGACTGCAACCGCGGCAGCGCCGGCTGGCAGGCCACGCCTGCCGTCGCCGACAGCCCGGGCCGCCGGTCGGGCAGCCTGCAGTTTTCGGCACTGGCCACCACCCGGGCGATGTGCCCGCACGGCTCACTGGCACCGGCGCTCGGCCGCGCCCTGCCCTTCGTGCGCAGCTATCTCTTGGAAGGCGGCCAGCTGCACCTGTCGCTGATGGCCGACGGCGGCATCCTCACCTGGGCGCCGGCACCGTGATGCGCCTGCACCTCCCCCTGCGAATGAACATGACCCCTCGCCTTTCCATGGCCCTCGTCTGCGCGGCTGCCCTGACCGGTTGCGCCAACATGTCCGAATCCGAGCGCGGCGCTGCGCAGGGTGCCGCCATCGGTGCGGTGGCCGGTGCCATCCTCAGCTCGGCCACCGGCGGCTCGGCCGGCACCGGAGCGGTGATGGGCGGCGCCGCCGGCGCGGTGGGTGGCCACCTGTGGTCGCAGCGCATGCAGGACAAGCAGCGCGCCATGGAGCAGGCCACCCGCGGGTCGGGCGTGCAGGTCACCCGCACCGCCGACGACCAGCTCAAGCTGCAAGTGCCCAGCGACATCTCGTTCGCCGTGGGCAGCGCCACGCTGGAGCCGCGCCTGCGCCCGGTGCTCGACGCCTTTGCCAACGGCCTGGACCGCGACCCGCAGATGCTGGTGCGGGTGGTGGGCCACACCGACAACACCGGCTCGGACGCCATCAACGAGCCGTTGTCGCTGCGCCGCGCCGAAAGCGTGCGCAGCTATCTCGAAGACCGCGGCATCCGCGGCGACCGCATCGCCGTGGCCGGCCGCGGCTCGCGCGAGCCGGTGGCCACCAACACCACGGCTGAAGACCGCGCCCGCAACCGCCGGGTCGAGATCTTCCTGCGCGACACGCAGCGCAGCGGCTACTAGACAGCCTTACTGACCGGCCGGCACCGGGTCGAGTGTGAACTCGGCCACCGTGCCCACGCCGGGCGCGCTACGCAGGCGCACCTCGCCGCCATGGTGGTCGACGATGCGCCGCACCAGGCTCAGCCCGATGCCGGTGCCCTCGAACTGGCTGCCGTCATGCAGCCGCCGGAACGGCATGAACAGCTGGCCGGCTGCGGCCATGTCGAAGCCGGCGCCGTTGTCGGCCACCCGGTACCAGGTGCCACGGGCATCCTGGTGGCTGCTGACGCCCACACGCGCAGGGTCGCGGCCGGCACTGTACTTGGCCGCGTTGCCCAGCAGGTTCTGCCACACCTGGGCCACCAGGTCGGGGTCACCCTGGGCCGGCGGCAAGACGTCGACATGGAATTCCACCCGCCGGTCGGCGCGCAGCGGCTGCAGCAACATCCAGGTGTCCTTGACCACCTGGACCATGTCGACCCGCTGGCGCTGCAGCGGCAGCTGGTCCACCCGGGCCAGCCGGCCCAGGCCGTCGACCATCGCTGCCATGCGGCGGGCCGCTGCGTCCATGCGCTGGGCATGCTGCAGGGCCTCCTGCACATGGCCAGCCTGCAGGCGCAGCCGCAACAGGCCGGCAAAGCCCTGCAGCGCGTTCAGCGGCGTCTTCAGGTCGTGCGACACCGCACGGGTGAAGTCATGCAGACGGCCTTCGGCCTGCGCCTGGCTGGCCTGGGCAACGTCGCGTTCAGCGCGCACCAGCGCCAGCTGTCCCGCCAGCGTGTCGTAGCCCTGGCGCAGCAAGGCGTCGCGGGCAAGCTGCTCGGTGATGTCACGCAGCAGGCAGAAGACATGCGGCACGCCGCCCACTGTCAGCATGTCGGCACTGACCAGCGCGTCGCGCGGGCTGCCGTCGGCACGCCGCAGTTGCAGCGGCACGGTGTCCAGCCGGCCGGCGTCGGCCAGCGTCTGCACCAGGTGCCGCAGGGCCAGGGCGTCGACCACGCCGTCCAGCGCGGCCAGCGGCTTGCCGATCAGCGCGGGCGCCGGCAGGCCCAGCAGCGCCAGCAGCGCGGCATTCGCGTCGCGCACCACGCCACTGCCGCGCTCGACCAGCAGCATCGCATCGGGGTGTTGCGCAAAGCTGTGCTGCAGCAGCTGCTCGGCCTGCTGCAGCGCTGTCTCGGCCGCCTGGCGGGCCTGCCGTTCGGCCGTGATGCGCCGCCCCCGCCACCACAGGCCGGCGCCGAGCAGCACCGCCGCCGCGCCCCCTGCGGCGCCCACCTCCCAGGTGAGGCTGCGCTGGTCCGCCAGGCCGCGTGTCAGCAGTTGCTGCGCCGCCACGGCCTGGTGGCTGCTGAGCCAGCGGGTGCGCAGGGCTTCCAGCCGGCCATCGGCCTCCAGGGTGCGCAGGCCCTGCTGCAGGCGCTGCTGCAGATCGGACCGGCCGGGCGCCACCGCCAGCGCATAGGTCTGCAATGGCAGGTTCAACGGACCGGCCAGCACGCCCGGGGCAGTGCCGTCGGTCAGCAGCGGGTCGGCATAGGCGCGCGGCAACAGGGCCACATCGGCGCGGCCTTGCTGCACGGCCGCCAGGGCCTGCGCGGCGTCGGGCAACGGCACGAACGGACCCGCCAGGCCGGCCAGCCAGGTGGCGCGGGTGTCGCGCATCGGGGCGCTGTCCAGCACCGCGATGCGCAGGCCAGCCAGATCGGTCAGACCCTGGCGATCCGGATCAGCAGCGCGCCGGTACACCGCCAGCGCGGGCGTGGCATGCCCGTGGGTGAACAGGGCCCAGGCGCGGCGCTCGGTGGTGTCGACCATGCCGAGCACGTCGACCTGCCCATCGCGGAAGGCCTGTTCGGTCTGCGCCCAGGGGCGCAGCCGGATGTCGAACTCCACACCCAGCAGCGGCCCCAGCACACCCAGCAGGTCGATCTGGAAACCGTGCGGCTGGCCGGCGGCGTCCAGCGATTCGAACGGGGCAAAGGCGCTGTCTCCGCCATAGCGCAGGCGCTGGACCTGCGCCCGTGCGCCAACCGCCCCAAGCGCGCCGACCACGAGCCCGGCGCCCACCAGAAGACTGCGCTTTTTCATCGGTGGACAAGCACGTCACTGCATCGATGCAGGCCATGGTACGCGGTGCCACACCGCACCCGACCGGCGGCACGTCAAGCCGGCGCGGTGCCATAGGCCGCCAGGGCGGCCGCCAGCCGCTGCCGCACCGCCTGGCGCAGGCTGTCGGGCGCCAGCACCTGCACCTGCTCGCCCTGGCGCAGCAGGTCCATCACCAGCTCGGTCTCGTCGACATAGGGCAAGCGCAGTTCCCAGCTGCCGTCATCGAGCAACCGGCCTTCCTGGTCGGGGTGCCACTCCTCGCGACTGATCCACGGTGCCACCTGCGGGCTGAAGCGCAACAAGGCCTGCTGGCGTGTGCCGCCGGCAAAGATGCCATAGCCACTGTCCATCTCGGCCTGCACCTGGCGCAGGGCCACGTCCTTGGCGCGGGTGGGGCGCACATGCGCCTCCTGCACCGCGTCCAGCGCAAAGCGCAGCAGGCGCTCGCGGCTGTGGCACCAGGCGTCCAGGTACCAGGTGTTGCGGTAGTGCACCAGGCGTTGCGGCGACACCTCGCGCTCGCTGATCTCGCCCCGCGCGCGGGTGAGGTAGCGCATCTGCAGCCGGCGGCGGCGCAGCAGCGCCTCGCCCATGCGCTCGAAGCAGTCGGGCGGCACTGGCCGGCGCAACGCGCTGACGATCTTCACCCGTTTCATCAGCGCCTGGGCGTCGCTGTCGCCGCCCGGGCCCAGCAGCTCGTGGATGCGGTCAAGCAGCGGCTGCAGGTGGCGACTGAGGGTGCCGTCGGCGTCCAGCCCGGCCAGCAGCTGGTGCGCCATCAGCAGCGAATACAGCTCGCGCTCGCTGAACCACAGGCCGGGCAGCTCGTGCTTGTCGCCGCGCCAGGCCGGGCTTCCGCTGGCACCGCCTGCCGGCGCGTCGAAGCGGTAGCCGTTGCTGTCGCGGTCGTAGACGATGGGAGCGCCCAGCTGGTCGCGCAGGTACTCCAGGTCGCGCTTCAGGGTGGCGGGCGACACCTCCAGCGATTCGAGCATCTGCGCAAAGCTGACGTTGCCGCGGTGGCGGATGAGCTGCTCGATCTTGTACAGGCGGGCGGTCTTGGTCATGGCGGGCGGCGGGCAGCTGGGCGGGGCTGTGGCAGTCTGCCATGCCAGTGGCTCAAACAATGAGCCACCCCTGCAGCAGCAGGGCGGCAAGGCGCCTGATTGAACTGGCTCACGCCATGAGCCACCCAGCGCAGAGACTGGCCAGGCCGGAATGTCCTGGCGCCACTTCCTGGAGACCCCATGGCCCAAGCCGCCTTCGAGTTCAGCCCCACGCTGCCTGCTGCCCTGCCGGGCGACGCGCCTGCCCTGCCCGCCCTTGCCACCATGGCCACGCTGGACGACGCCGGCTTCGCCATCGGCTGGGACCATGCCCGCCACCGCATCACCCCGCCGCTGCGGCACCTGAACGACCACAACCCGGTGGGCCAGGGCTGGGCCGCCGGCCGGGCGGCCTTTGGTGAGCGGCGCCAACGCGCCACCGCCGCAGTGCGCCAGTGGCTGGCGCTGCGCCTGCAGGCCTGGCAGGAGGGTGCTGCCTTCGAGGACCAGCAGGTCAACCCCGCCTTCCTGACCCGCATCGACGTGCCGCTGTGCCCAGTGAGCCGCCTGCCACTGCTGCTGGCCACCGGCGGCCCCGACGATGCCACCGTGCTGCGCCTGAACACGGCTGCCGCCTATGCCGCCGGCAACCTGGCGGTGGTGGGCCAGCAGGTGGCGCAGGCCTGGGGCCCGGGCGACTGGGCCGCCGCACGGGCGCAGGCTGACGCGCTGGCCGCCAGCCGCGGCAACCACGCCGGCCTGGACGCCGACGCCTGGCAGCGCCTGGTGGTGCTGGCCAGTTTTGCCACGCCGCTGCCGCATGCGGTGGCGGCCAGCCTGCCGCTGCGGGTGCTGCCACCCAACCGGGTGCGGGTGATCAACCCGGTGCAGGCGCTGCAGGTGATGCTGACGCTGCAGTTCAGCCAGGCCGGCTATGCGCGCCGCCTGCTGGGTCTGGCCGCCCTGGTGCCGGGTGCCGATGCGCGGCAGGCCTTCCAGATCTTCATGCACACCCTGCTGGCGCGCCGGCTGGGTTCGGGCCCCCAGCCCGCGCCGCAGCAACTGCGCCAGGCCATGGAAGACACCTGGGCCGACGTGCTGGTGCAGCGGCGCTGGCAGCGCCTGGCCAGCCGGCTGGGCGCTGCCGACTGTGAACTGCTGCTGCAGCGCGCCAGCCAGCGCGGCCTGGTGGTGGGTGGTGGCCGCTGGCTCAGCGCGGACGCAGCCACCGATGGCTGGGCATTGGCGGCACCCGCCGCTGTGCCGGCGCCACGCCGGGCGGCCGGTCAGGCCGCGGCGGTGGGGGCGCTGGCAGCGCTGTCCGCCAGGCCGGGCAGTGCCCGCAGGCGCGGCTCGCAGAACGCGGCCAACTGCGCCGGGCTGACCGACTGCAGCTCACGCCAGTAGTGCCGCGCGGCGCCGATGTGCGTGGCCAGGCATTCCAGCGCGGCCACGCCGGGGTCGAACTGGCACAGCAGGTTGGTGCCGCGCCACAGGGCCGCGGTGGGCTGCTGGCGCTGGCCGGCCACCGCCATCGCGTTGGCAATGCACTGCAGCATCACGTCGACCCGGAACTGCGCACGCCACTGCGACGGCTCCACCAGCCGGCCATCGCCGCCCTTGTAGGACAGACACAGCAGGCCGTCGCCGTGCGCCAGCACCGCATCGGGCAGGGCCAGCAGCAGGCCGGCACGGTAGCCCTGGCGCTGGCCCTCGGGGAACAGCAGGCGGGCCCCACTCTGGCGCAGGATGGGCACCTGGCGCGCCACGAATTCGGCACGCGCATCGACCTCGGCCGGGTCGAAGAAGAAGACCCGCACACGCACGCCGAGCACATCGGCCTCGTCATGCCAGGGCAGCGGTTCAGTGGGGGACGGGTGGGTCATCAGAGGGACGCGGTGAGTCGGGGCAGGCCACCCGATGCCGCAGGTGCCGGCGGTGCCGGCCGGTCCGGCGCGGTGGCTGGCGGCAGGGGCCGGGCCTGCGCAGGCGGCGCCGACCCAGCCGGCGAGCCATGGCTGTCCTGGTGGGCGGGCAGGGCCTGCGGCGTGGCGGGCGCCGGCGCAGCCGGTGCGACCGGCGCCGTCGGCGGTGCATCAGGCGGGCCCACCTGCACATGGGCCGTCCACAACGCAGCGCCCAGGCCCAGGCCCACGGCTGCGAGTTTCAACGCGCCCAGCTGCAAGGCGCCGGCGGCTGGGCTGCCCGTCTGCGGAGCGGGGCCGGCGGCCGCTGCGGGCGGGGCAGTCGGGTCTGCGGGGGCGCCTGGCTCGGCGCCGAGCGGTGCATCCACAGCTTCCACCAGCACCCAGCGCACGCCGCTGACGCCCTGGGCAGTCAACTGACTGGCAATCTGCACGTGAATCATGAGGTGGCCACCTCGGCGCGGGCTGCAACCTCAGCCGGCGTGGCTGCGGGTGGCGCTGCGGGCGTGACCGGCGTGTCCGGCGTCACCAGGGTGGCCGGTGCGGGCTCCGTGGCAGGGCGGCGGTCGGCCGCGCTGCCGGGCCGGGCCTGGCGCTCGGCGGCGGCGCGGGCCAGCGTGGCGCGCACCAGGCTGGCCATCGCATCCGGCGGCAGCGCAGCCGGCGCCGGCGCAGGGCGGCCGTGGGCGTACAGGTGCAAGCCGCCGCAGGCCAGCCCGGCCACGAAGCCCCAGGCAGCAAAGCATTGGGCCACCCACACGGCATCCGGGTGGCCGGCGTACAGCGTCCAGCCCACGGCCGCCAGGGCGCAGGCGGTGCTGGCGCCGCCCATGCACAGGGCCAGGGCCAGCTTCAGCATGGCTGGCCTCCGGGGGCAGGGTCAGCCAAGCGGGCGCCAGCAACGGCGCAGGCGCGGGCACGGGGCGGCAGTGGGGCAGGCACGGGCATGCCAGCCCTTTCGACCAGCCCGGCGCGATCTTGAGCGCCGGACGGCCCGCGCCGGCATCAACTCACGATGTAGGCAGCCGCCGCCGTGGCGATCAGCTCGCCGCTGTCGTTGTGCAGGCGCATCTGGGTCGACCCCACCCGGCCGCCCAGCCGCGTGATCTCGGCGCTGGCGATGAAGTGCTGGCCCAGCCCGGGCCGCAGGAAGTCGACCCGCAGGTCGATGGTGCCGATGCGCAGGAAGCGGTGCATCACCTGGTCGGACGTCTCGTGCGGGTGGCGCTCGCCCAGGCCGACCATGATGGCGCCGCCGCCCAGGCCATCGAGCGCGGCGGAGATCACGCCGCCATGCAGCCGGCCGTAGTGGTCGTGGCCCACCAGATCAGGCCGCATGTCGAAGCGCAGCAGCAACTGGGGCAGCAGCTGCTGCACCTTCAGGCCCAGCACCTGGTTGAAGGTGATGCGGCGTTCGATCAGGTCGGTCAGGGCGGCGTCCAGCAGGGCCTGTTCAGCCACGCTGCGGCGTGGTGGCGGGGGGGCAGCAGTCATCGCTGAAGCATAGCGCCAGCCTGCCTATCATCCGGGCTGCCAACCCTGCCCTGCGCCATGACCCTGCCCACCGCCCTGCTCCGCCGCCGGCCGCTGCTGCTGGCCCTGCCCCTGCTGCTGAGTGCCGCCTGCATCGACGGCCTGGCCCAGAAGGGCGACGCCGCGCCGCGCGCCGTGACACCGCGCGGTGCACTGGCCGCCGACGAACTGGCCCACATCGACGTGTTCAAGCGCATCTCGCCCAGCGTGGTGCACATCACCACGCTGGCCACCGAGCGCGACTTCTTCAACCGGTCGGTGCAACAGGTGCCGCGCGGCACCGGCACCGGCTTCGTCTGGGACCAGGCGGGCCACATCGTCACCAACTTCCACGTCATCCAGGAAGGCAGCGGCGCCCGGGTGACGCTGCTCGACCAGTCGACCTGGCCGGCCAGGCTGGTGGGCGCCTTTCCCGACCGCGATCTGGCCGTGCTGAAGATCGACGCCCCACGCGACAAGCTGCC
>JAGOBT010000074.1 GCA_017999135.1 Burkholderiaceae bacterium | reverse complement strand
AAAGGGTGCGGGCCACGGAGCATGGCTGCTGGTCCAACTCATCCCACTGCATTGCGCTCACCTTGTCTTGACCTGCACAAGAGTCTATTTCAGCTCCAAGCTCGCAGCGCTCAGCCACTGGCATTGTTGGTTCGTTTTTAAAACTGACATGATGCCTGACACAACCGAGATTTCACGCATGGGAGAAATCGCCCTGGAAATCACACTGCGCCGTCGAATGGATTCCGTGCGATTTCGAAACCAACAAGGAGACACCATGGGCACTGCACCAGACCATGCGCATCGGGGTGACGCCGCAGCGTCCGCCAGCGGATCGGAAGCGGGTGACCCGCTGGCCATCCGGTTTGCGCCCAAGGCCGTGCTGGTCGATCGCCGCGCCGACGGCAGCATCCTGCTGCGCTCGCCCGTCCCGCTGACGGGCTGCGTCGACAACATCGTCAGCTACCTGGAGCATTGGGCCGCGGCCGCGCCTGAGCGCATCTTCCTGGCCCAGAAGGCGGCCGACGGCAGTTGGGAAACGCTGCGCTATGCCGACGCGTGGCACCGCGTGCAGGCCGTTGCGCAGTGGCTGCTGCACCAGGGCCTGAGCGACCAGACGCCGATCGCCATCCTGTCGGGCGCCTCGCTGGAGCATGCGGTGCTGGTGTTCGCCGGCATGCTGGTGGGCGTGCCGGTGTCGCCGGTGTCACCCAACTACACGCTGCTGGCGCAGGCGCGTCCCCGTCTGGTCGAGATTGCCGAATTGCTGCAGCCCGGCCTGGTGTTTGCGCAGGACGCGGCCCAGTACAAGAGGGCCCGCAGCGTGCCCTTGCTGGCGGGGGCGCCCTGGCTCAGCGCTGCGCCGGGCACGGACGGCGTGCCCACACTCGCCAGCCTGTATGGCACGCCGGTCGGGCCGCAGGTGGCGGCTGCCCGCCGCGCGGTGCAGTCCACCACGGTCGCCAAGATCCTGTTCACGTCCGGCTCCACCGGGGCACCCAAGGGCGTGCTCAACACCCACGGCATGCTGTGCAGCGCCGTGCAGGCCAGCGGCCTGCTGGTCGCCAATGCGCAGTTGCCGGTCGGGCTGGACTGGCTGCCCTGGCACCACACCGTGGGCGGCAATGCCACGCTGCACGGCATCCTGCGCGAGGGCGGCACGCTCTACATCGACGATGGACGACCCACGCCGGGCGAGATCGGCAAGACGATCGCGAACATCCGCGACGTGCGGCCCACGTCGCTGCTGAGCGTGCCGTCGGCGCTGCAGATGCTGGCCGATGCGATGGAAGCCGACGACGCCCTGCGCGAGGCCTTCTTCTCGCGCCTGCGCCGCATGACGTACGCCGGCGCCAGTCTGCCGCAGGAGGTGTGGACACGCATGCAGGCGCTGGCGGTGCGCACCCTGGGCCAGCCGATCGCGTTCGGTGCGGGTTATGGCACGACGGAGACGGGGCCGGGCATCTCCATCACGCACTGGCCCAGCCAGGGCGGTGGCGAGATCGGCCTGCCCATGCCCGGCCTGACCATCAAGTTGGTGCCGTTCGAAGACCGCTATGAAGTGCGGGTGCGCGGGCCCAATGTGACGCCGGGCTACCTGCGCCGGCCTGATCTCACGGCCGCCGCCTTCGACGAGGAGCAGTTCTACCGCGTCGGTGACCTGGTGCAGTTCGCCAACCCGGCGCAGCCCGAAGACGGCCTGCGCTTTGCCGGCCGCCTGAGCGAGAACTTCAAGCTGAGCAATGGCTCCTGGGTGGCCACCGGCGAATTGCGCTTGGCGCTGGTGCAGGCGTGCCAGCCCCTGGTGACCGATCTGGTCATCGCCGCCCCTGACCGTGACGACATCCGGTTGATGGTCTGGGTGCACCCTGCCGAGCGCCAGCGCGCCGGCGGCAGCGCCGACGGTGAACTGTCACCCGCCGCCTATGCGGCCATCGCTGCAGGCCTGTTGGATCGCCTGCAGGCCCACAACCGCAGCAACAGCGGCAACACGCACCGCGTGGCGGCGTTCCGCATCCTGCACACGCCAGCTTCCATCGGTGCTGGCGAAACCACGGACAAGGGCTATGTCAACCAGCGCGGTGTCCTGCAATGCCGCGCCGCGCTGGTCGACGAGCTCTACAGCGCGCAGCCGGGTCCTGAAGTGATCCGGCTCTGACATTGGCCGACGCCAGGTCACCATCACCAACCGCACCACCCGCCGACACCGCTGCGGCGAGCCCATTCAACCCAATGGAGTCAACCATGGATCCCGTGAAGTTCTTCTTCGACTTTGGCAGCCCCAACGCCTACCTCAGCCACAAGGTCATCCCAGGCATTGAGGCACGCACCGGCGCCAGGTTCGATTACGTGCCGGTGCTGCTGGGCGGCATCTTCAAGCTGACCGGCAACCAGTCACCGGCCACGGCGTTTGCCGGGATCAAGAACAAGCCGGCCTACGAGCGCCTGGAGATGCGCCGCTTCATCGACAAGCACGGTTTGACGGCGTTCACGATAAACCCGCACTTCCCGGTCAATACGCTGCAGCTGATGCGCGCCGCGGTGGCCGCGCAGCAGCTTGGCGTGTTCAAGCCCTATGTCGACGCGATGTACGCCTGCATGTGGGAGCGCGGACTGAAGATGGACGACCCGGCGGTGTTCCGCCAGGCGCTGCTCGATGCCGGTCTGCCGGCCGACGAACTGCTGCATCTCATCACCACCGACGCGGTCAAGGGAGGCCTGATGGCCAACACCGAAGCCGCCGTGGCTGCTGGCGCCTTCGGCAGCCCGTCGTTCCTGGTCGGCACCGAGCTGTTCTTCGGCAAGGACCGCCTGCGCGACGTCGAGGAAGAGGTTGTGCGGCAGGCCGGCGGCGCCGCCACCACGGCCTGACTTTTCAAGGAGACCACCATGTCCGACCAAGCAACGAAGAAAGTCTGTCTCGTGATCGGCGTCGGTGACGGCGTCGGCGCCGCCATCGCCAAGGCCTTTGCCTTGGACGGCTTCGAGACCGTGATCACCCGCCGCGCCCGCAACCTGCCTGATCTGGAGGCCATTGCCCAGAAGATCCGCGACCAGGGCGGCGTGGTCCATGCCCGCGGCGTGGACGCGCGCTCCGAGGAGGAGACCGTCGCGCTGTTCCAGGAGATCGAGCGCGACATCGGCCCGATCGAGGTGATGGTCTTCAACATCGGCGCCAACGTGCGCTTTGCCATCGAAGCGACCACCGCCCGCGTGTTCACCAAGGTCTGGGAGATGGCCTGCTTCGCCGGCTTCCTGGCCGGCCGTGAGGCGGCCAAGGTCATGGTGCCGCGGGGCCGGGGCACCATCCTCTTCACGGGCGCCACGGCCAGCATGCGCGGCCGCGAGAACTTCTCCGCCTTTGCATCGGCCAAGGCCGGCCTGCGTGCCGTGGCGCAGAGCATGGCGCGCGAGCTGGGCAAGAAGAACATCCACGTCGCCCACATCGTCTGCGACGGCTCGATCGACGGCGTGTTTTCCCGCGAGAACATCCCGGACCTCGACCAGCGCCTGGCCGAGGACCGCGTGCTCAAGCCCGATGACATCGCGCTGAACTACCTCAGCCTGCACCACCAGAAGCGCTCGGCCTGGACCCACGAGATGGATCTTCGGCCCTGGAGCGAGAACTGGTGACGTGGCCGGCGGACCTGTCATCAGGTCCGCGCCGACGCGCCAGCCTCAGCGGCCCGAGAACCGGGCTTGGCGCCGCTCCACGAAGGACTGGATGCCCTCCTTGAAGTCTTCGGTGGCGAAGACCTGTTCCTTGATCGCCGGGATGCAGGCCACCGCCGCCTGCTCGCCGCCCTCAATGTAGGCCATCGCGGCCTTCTTGGTGGCACGCAGGCCGATGGGTGCGCATTCGCAGATCGTGGCGGCCAGTTCGCGTGCCCGTTCCTTGTGGCGGCCGAAGGGGTGCACCTCCTGTACGAAGCCCAGTTGCAGCGCGCGCTCGGCGCTGAACTCCTCGCAGGTGAACAGCAGGTGCATGGCATTGCCCCAGCCGGTACGCGACAGGTAGCGGAAGTGCGCGCCGCCGAGCGGTGCGATGCCACGGCGTGATTCCAGCTGCTGGAAGCGGGCGGTGTCGGCGGCGATCACGATGTCCTGCGCCAGCGCCATCTCGATGCCCACGGTGTAGGTGATGCCCTGCACGACGGCGATGACCGGCTTGGTGCAGCGCCGCTCCAGCCCGAAGGGGTCGACCAGGCCGGGCCGGCGGCGGCTCGGCTCGGCCGTGGGGCCGAAGAAGCGTGGCATGTCCAGCCCGGCGGTGGTGTGCTCGCCGGCCGAGCAGAAGATGCACACCCAGAGGTCGCCGTTCTCCTCGTAGGTGGTCATGAACTCGGCCACCTGGTCGAGCATGGCCGGGGTGTAGGCGTTCTTCTTCGCGGTGTTGTCGACGGTGATGGTGCAGATGTGGCCGTCGATGTCCATCGTGACGCGGCCGGTGTCGGTGGTGCTCATCGGTGTTCCTCGGGTGGTGGTGCTCAGTGCGCGGCGGCCGCCATCGGCAGCACGGTGTTCAGCGCGGCATCGGCCGGCGCCGCATGCAGCCGCACCGGCACATGCTTGTGGAAGGGTGTGTCGGCAATCGGGTCGCGGTAGGCCGCATCGGTCAGCCAGTTGATCGGCGGGCCGATCACCTGGCGCGTGCCGTCGGCCGTGGGGTGCCGCTGGCCGTAGCCGTGGGGCAGGGCCACATGGCCGCGGCGCATGGAATCGGTGGCCTTGGCGCGCACCACCATGCGGGCGCGCGGCGTCTCCACTACCACGGCGCCGCGGTCGGCCACGCCCAGCGCGGCCAGGTCATCGGGGTGGATGTACAGCGCACCATCGGGGTCGCTGGCGCGGGTGCCCGGGTCACGCAGGATCTGGTTGGCGTTGTTCAGCCGCCGCTGGCCGGCCGACAGCACGAACGGCCAGTCGGCACTTGGGCCGGCCTTCGCCGGGTCGAGCGCACGCAGCCAGTCGAGCATCTGCGGCACGGCCAGATGCACCTTGCGGTCGGGGTGCTCGATGAAGGCCCAGGAGTCGGTGTGCACCGAGAACGCGGCGCCCGAGCGGGCACCGACGACGGTGCGGAACAGCCGTTCTCCCAGCGCCGGTCCCCCCTCGGGCATGCTGGCGGCTGCATCGGCGCCAGCGCCTTCCAGCAGCGCCTGGCGCACCGCCTGCGGCCGCAGGCGGGCCAGTCGGTGGCTGGCTTGCCACAGCGGCGCCGCTGCGGCGGTGCCGTCAGGCAAGGTGCGGCCCAGCGTCTCGTACAGCACCTGGCCGCCCAGCTTGCCGACGTTCTTGTCGGCGCCGGCCGCCTCGGTGAACGCCTTGCCGAAGCGCACGGGGTCTGCCGCGGCTGCGCGCAGGCTGTCGAGCAGCGCATCGTCCGGCATCAGGCCCATGGCACGTGCCAGCCGGCCGTAGATCTCGGGCTCGGGCAGCGTGCCGGGCAGCGGCGGCAGCACCGGCGCGCGCACGTGGAAGTAGTTGGTCGGCAGCTCGAAGTTGAAGAGGGTGAACTCGCACTTCTCGAAGGTGGACGACGCCGGCAGCACATAGTCGGCCAGGGCGGCTGTCTCGGTGTAGGCCACGTCGACCACCACCATCAGGTCCAGCGCGGCCATGGCCTGCACCACGCGGGCGGTGTCGGCGGCGGTGTTGACCGGGTTGGCGCTGTCCACCCACAGCACCCGCAGGCGGTCGGGGTGGTCGCTGAGGATCGCGTCGGGCAGCACGTTCGGCGACAGCAGCCCGCTGATCACTTCGGC
This sequence comes from Burkholderiaceae bacterium, assembly GCA_017999135.1. Classification (GTDB taxonomy): domain Bacteria; phylum Pseudomonadota; class Gammaproteobacteria; order Burkholderiales; family Burkholderiaceae_C; genus Pseudaquabacterium. Next base: position 4,225 of record JAGOBT010000074.1, on the reverse strand, counting down.
CTGGGTGGCGAAGTGGCGGGCGCCCGGGCTGTTGCCCCACAGCGGCGCCAGCCAGCTGTGCAGGCCATGCGTGCCGGGCCGGCTGAAGTGGCCAGTCATCAGGTACAGCAGCTTCTCCAGGTAGGAGTTCAGCGTCGAGTTCAGCCCCTGCTGGATGCCCAGTTCCACCCGCACCACCATGGCCTTGGCGTCGATGACCATCTGCACCAGCTGCGCAAAGGCATCGGCGCCGACGTCGGCCGCCGCCAGCCACTCGGCCACCGGCACCGCGGCCAGCACGGCCTTGACCTCGTCCACGCCCACCGCGTGCGCCGTCAGGAAGGCCTCGTCGAAGCCGTTGCGTCGCATCAGCTCGGCCAGCAGCGCGCCCAGCAGGAAGGCATCGGTGCCCGGGCGCAGGGCGATGTGCAGGTCGGCGTTCTCGGCGGTCTCGGTGCGCCGCGGGTCGACCACGATCAGCTTGCGGCCTGGGTCCTTGCGCAGGCCGTTGAGCTGGTCGCGTGCGTTGGTGAAGCCATGGGCCAGTTTGGGGTTGGCGCCCAGCACCAGCAGCAGGTCGCAGTGGTGGATGTCCTCGCCGGTGTGGCACATCTGCGAGCCGAAGAGGTGCCCGTTGAGCCAGAAGTCGCCGGTCTTTTCCTGCGACAGCGCGTTGAAGATCGTGCGTGAGCCCAGCGCCCGCAGGAAGCCAAAGGCGTAGCTGCCGCCCGCATGGTTGCCCTGGCCACCGCCGCCGACGGCCGCGATGGTCTTGCCGCCGTGGTGGGCCACGATCGGGCCCAGCCGCTCGGCGATCTCGCGGACCGCGGTGTCCCAGCTGGTGGGCTCATGGCTGCCGTCGGGGCGGCGGCGCAGCGGCGTGGTCAGGCGGTCACGGTGGTGCACATAGCTCGGGATGGCCTGGGCCTTGTTGCACAGGTAGCCCTGCGAGCGCGGGTTGTCGCCATCGCCGCGCACCTTGACGATGCGCTGGTCCGCGCCGCTGCCGCTGACGCCGAGCTCGACACCGCAGTTGATGTAGCAGAGGTTGCAGGCCGACTTGTGCCAAGCGAGGGGCGCTGAAGGCGGTGAGGAGGAGGTGGCGTCCATCGCGTGGGTGTCCAGGTGGGGTGCGGTCGGGCGGGCGTTGCGCGGGATGCGGATCACCAGCGCTCGTTGAAGGGGCGCACTTCGGTCAGGAAGGACCGGGCCGAACGCGGCTGGTGGGCCAAATGCCGCAGCTCGTCGGCAATGGCGGCGGGCCGGATGAAGACGTGATCGGGCTGCTCGGGGTGGCGCTTGCGGGCCCAGGGCACGTCGATGACCGCATCGATCAACAGGTGGGCGACGTGGATGCCCTGCGGACCCAGTTCGCGCGCCATCGATTCGGTCAGGATGCGCTGGGCCGCCTTGGTCGGCGCGAAGCCGGCGAAGTTCGCCCGCCCGCGCTGCGAGGCGGTGTTGCCGGTGACCAGGATGGCGCCGGACCCCGCGGCCTGCATCGGGGCGCCGCCCACGGCGTTGTGCACCACCACCTGCGGCGGCCCGCCGACATCACCGATGTGGGCCAGGCCCGCAGCCAGCGCGGCATCGTCACTGACATCGCAGGGCACGGCGAACGCATCCGGGCATACCTGCGCCAGCGCCTGCAGCCGATCCGCCTTGCGGGCGAGCATGGCGACCCGGTAGCCGCACGGCGGCTGCCTTCTCATGCATCAGGATGATGATCATCATTGAACAGTATGACGACTACAATCCAGACGGTCAACACGCGGGAAACCACCATGGGACATTCACAGGCCGACAAGGCGCAAAGCCGCGAGCGCATCCTGCGCAAGGCGGCCGATGCGGTGCGCGACACCGGGCTCGAATCGGTCAGCGTCGGCAAGCTGATGCGCAGCGTGGACTTGACGCACGGCGGCTTCTACAACCACTTCACGTCCCGCTCCGACCTGCTGGCCCAAGCGCTGGAGCGCGCGCTGGTCGAAGGCGGCAAGCTGGCCACCGCCAGCATCAAGCCGGGTGAGGGCCCGCGCAGCTACGAGACCCGGGTGAAGGGTTACCTCAGCCGGGCGCACCGCGATGCGCGCACCGAAGGCTGCGCCATCGCAGCGCTGGCATCGGATGTGGCCCGGGCGGACGATGCATCCCGTGCGGTCATGACGGCCCACATCGATGCGCTCATCGAAGAACTGTCGCAAACGCTGAACAGCCACGATGAAGGCGATGCGATGCTGGCCGTGAGTGCCATGGTCGGCGCCGTGGTGCTGGCCCGTGTGCAGACCGACCCGAAGCAATCCGATCTGCTGCTCAAGTCGGTGCGCGACCGGCTGCTGGCATTGAACAAGGTGGAGCAGGCATGACAACCACCGATTCCCGGCGTGCGGCATCGCCCGCCCCCGAGGTGGCGCTCATCGTCGGCGGCGGACCGGGCATCAGCGCCAGCTGCGCACGCTTGTTTGCGCAGAGCGGCCTGTCCGTGGCGATGGCCGCCCGCAGGCCGGACAAGCCGGTGCTGCAGGCGCTGGCGCAGTCGCACGGTGTGCGCACCTATGGCTGCGATGCCGCCGACGCGGCCAGCGTGGCGGCGCTGTTCGACCAGGTGACACGCGAGCTTGGCGCCCCCCGGCTGGTGGTGCACAACATCGACGGCCGGGTGCCTGGCATCTTCCGCAAGGGCATCACCGAGGCGGACCCGGCCTTCGCGCTGGACACCCTGCGCAACGCCGCGTTCAGCGCCTTCCTGGTTGGCCAGCAGGCGGCGCGCGCCATGCTGGCCAATCCGCCAGACGCCAACGGCGCGCGGGGGACCTTCGTCATCACCAATGCCAGTGCCGCGCTGAAGGGCTTTCCGGCCAGCGGCGCATTCGCCATGGCCTGCCAGGCCAAGACCGGCCTGGCGCAGAGCATGGCGCGCGAGCTGATGCCCCAGGGCATCCATGTGGTCAATGTGCCGATCGACGCCGCGGTGGGCTGGCGGCAGGAAGACGGCAGCCGGGCGCACCGGCTGGCCGGCACCACCACCGACGACAACATGGCCGACCCCGACCGCATCGCCGAGACCTACCTGCAACTGCACCGCCAGCACCGGTCGACCTGGGCCTGCGAGGTGGTGCTGCGGCCCTGGAGCGAGAAGTGGTGAGCCGTTGCAGGCCATGCGAGACCGTGCCTTCGGACGGCTGAGGGCTGTGCAGGCAGCCCGCCTGGCCATCGAAGCCGGCTTCGACGGCATTGCGCTGCACGCGGCCAACGGCGACCTGCTCGAACAGGTCCTGAACGCCGACCGCGTCGCCATGGGCGAGACACTGCTCAACGTCACCCAGGGGCCAGCGCAAGCGATGCGAGGGATTTCGGGCTGCGCTGGGTCCGCAGCGGGCGCGAACCGGCCTGGCCTGCCGCTGCGGCGCCCCAGCTGCCACGGTGCGCTGTAGCATTCGGCGCACGGCGCGTTCAGGGCGCCCCCGGATCCGCGGGCAGGGTTGAACCCACCTGAGCTGAGATGCCCTGCTGGGCGCTCTCGATGCCCTCAGTCGGCCTGAACCGCGCGGATCGCAGGCCCTGTGACTGGGAGGCCCCATGCCTGACGCCATGTCCTCTGCGGCCGCGCCGTCGGACCGCCACCCGGGCGTTCTGCCCGACCGCCCCCACCTTGACCATCTGCGTCGCCAGGCGCTGGACCTCCATCGTGCGTTGAAGCGGGTCGACGCCGCGGCGCTGCAGCGTGCCGCACCGTACCGTGTCGATGCCGGGGCCTCGCTCGCGCAGGCGCAACTGGTGCTGGCGCGCGAGTACGGCTTCGCGAGCTGGCCGCTGTTGGTCGAGGAGGTCGCGCAACGCCGCGCGCGCGGCCGACGAGGCCGGTTTCGTCGCCGCCTGGCTCACGTGGGCCATCGGCCAGGGCGACCGCCGGCCGCAGCCCGAGCGCGCCTGGGCGTTGGCGCACACGCGTGCGACGGCACAACGCGACGCGGCGCTCGTGCTGGCGCTCGCCTGTGGTGACCTTGCCACCGTGCAGCGCCTGCTGCCGTCGCCGCGGGTGCACGAGCCGCTGCCACCGCTGGCCGCGCCGCCGATCGCGATCGCCGCGTTCTCTGGCCTGGCGCGTGTCGCTGCGTGCCGCGATGGGGTGCGCGCCACGGTGCGCTGGCTGCTCGCGCACGGCGCAGATGCCAACACCAGACTGCGTGTGCCGGGCGCTGACCATTCCCTGCCGGTGCTCTGCGGCGCCACGGCGCATGCCGGCGAC
>JAGOBT010000593.1 GCA_017999135.1 Burkholderiaceae bacterium | reverse complement strand
TCCCAGCCCATCAGCCCCGACGACAGCCGCCCGCCGCTGACCAGCAGCGTGCCGTAGTTCTGCACCATCGAGAGCACCACACCGCCCCGCATGTGCACGCTGGCCTGCTCGCTGTAGATGCCCAGGCTGCTGGTCTCGACACCGCTGCCGAAACTGACCACAGCCGTGCCCGACACCTCGATCTCTCCATAGGTGCCGGCCGGCACTTCATGGACGCCGCTGGTGAACGTCAGCGCCTGCACCTGCAGGCTGGTGGCAGACGCCGAGACCCAGGCCACCATGGCCCAGGACCGCACGACAGAACCTGGATGGCGAGTGAACAGCGACATCGGGAACCTCCGCTTCATCGAGACGCACACAACAACCGGTGAGCAGGCGCGCCGTGCGAGTCAGGGCGCGAGCATCCGGCACCCTGGCCTGGGATGCCGATGCAACGGCCACGATTGTGGAGACCGCACGCCCCGGTGCGCATGATGCAGATGCACCATGCTCCCTCAGTCAGGGGCCCTCACCGGCGACTGGTGCATTTGCACCATGGGTCTGGCGTGCGCCGCCTTGCACACTGCCGGCGGTGCCGGTTGTATGCCAACGGCCGCACGCCCGATTCGCCGCCTTCGCTGCAGATCCCATGCCCGCCACATCCCACCGTCCGACAGGCGTTGCAGCCAGCCTGGCGTCCACAGTGCTGGCGCTGAGCGTTCTGGGCACGATGCAGGCCGCGTCAGCCGCCACCAACCTGGCCCTGACCGGCACCGCCAGCCAGAGCAGCACCTACCCCAGTGGCGAAGCCTGGCAGGCGATCGACGGCAACACCAACAGCGCCTGGTTCGACGGCTCGGTGGCCCATTCCGGCCAGCAGGACAACCCGTGGTGGCAGGTGCGGCTGGCGGAGGACGCCGCCATCGACAGCGTGGTGCTGTGGAACCGCCCCGATTGCTGTAGCGAGCGCCTGTCCAACGTCTGGTTGACGCTGTGGCAGGACAACCAGCAGGTGGCCAGCCAGTGGATCGCCGACGCGCCGGCACTGACGGCCAGCTATGCGTTCAGCAGCGTGCTGGCCGACACCGTGCGACTGGATCGCATCGTGAGCAACGATGACCTGCAGGTGGCCGAAGTGCAGGTGTTCGGCCAGGTCGCGGCCGTGCCTAAACCGCAGACCTGGGCCCTGATGGCCGGCGGGCTGGCCGGCCTGGCCGGGTTGGCCCGCCGCCGCGCAGCACGCTGACGCGCCGCGGGCGGCCGACAGCCGTCAGAAGATCAGCGCCACGCCCGTCTTCTGCTGCAGCTCTTCACCCGTCACGCCCGGCGCCAGTTCCACCACCTTCAGCCCGGCCGGCGTCACGTCCAGCACGCACAGGTCGGTGATGATGCGGTTGACCACGGCTTTGCCAGTCAGCGGCAGGTTGCACTCGGGCAGGATCTTCAGGTCGATGCTGCCGTCCTTCTTCTTCGCCACGTGCTCCATCAGCACCAGCACCCGGGCCACGCCGGCCACCAGGTCCATGGCGCCGCCCATGCCCTTGACCATCTTGCCGGGGATCATCCAGTTGGCCAGGTCGCCCTTGGCGCTGACCTGCATCGCGCCCAGGATGCTCAGGTTGATCTTGCCGCCGCGGATCATCGCGAAGCTGTCGTGGCTGCCGAAGATGCTGCTGCCGGGCAGCGTGGTCACCGTCTGCTTGCCGGCGTTGATCAGGTCGGGGTCGACCTCGCTCTCGTCGGGGAAGGCGCCGATGCCCAGCATGCCGTTCTCGCTCTGCAGCCACACCTCGATGTCGGGCGACACGAAGTTGGCCACCAGCGTGGGCAGGCCGATGCCGAGGTTGACGTAGAAGCCGTCCTGCAGTTCCTGGGCCGCGCGGGCGGCCATCTGGTCATGGGTCCAGGCCATCTCAAACTCCCTTCGGGTTCTGCTTGGTGGTGCGCTTCTCGATGCGCTTCTCGGGCGTGGCGTTCAGCACCAGTCGGCTGACGTAGATGCCGGGCAGGTGGATGCTGTCGGGGTCGAGGCTGCCGGTCTCGACGATCTCTTCCACTTCCACCACGCTGATCTTGCCGGCCATGATGACGGCCGGGTTGAAGTTGCGCGCGGTGCGGCGGAACACCAGGTTGCCGCTCTTGTCAGCCTTCCAGGCCTTGCCCAGGGCCACGTCGGGCACCAGGCTGCGTTCCATCACGTAGGTGTGGCCATCAAATTCGCGCAGTTCCTTGCCCTCGGCCACCAGCGTGCCCACGCCGGTGCGGGTGAAGAACGCCGGGATGCCGGCGCCACCGGCACGCAGCTTCTCGGCCAGCGTGCCCTGGGGGGTGAATTCCAGTTGCAGCTCACCGGCCAGGTACTGGCGCTCGAATTCCTTGTTCTCGCCGACGTAGCTGCTGATCATCTTGCTGATCTGCCGCGTTTCCAGCAGCTTGCCCAGGCCGAAGCCGTCGACGCCGGCGTTGTTGCTGATGACGGTGAGGTTCTTCTTGCCACTGTCGCGCAGCGCGTCGATCAGCGCCTCGGGGATGCCGCACAGGCCGAAGCCGCCGACGGCCAGCAGCTGGTCGTCGGCGACGATGCCGTCCAGCGCCGCGGCCGCACTGGGAAAGATCTTGTTCATCGAGGGGGCCCTTCGCTGAAGGTGGTTGGATCGGGTGCCGGCACGCAGGGCGTGCGGCGGCGGCGCGAAGGGTACTACTTACTGCGTTACGTAGGGGCTACGTAAAATCGCTTAAC
>JAGOBT010000072.1 GCA_017999135.1 Burkholderiaceae bacterium | reverse complement strand
AGCTCACCCACTTCGTGCCGGCCCACCCGATCGCCGGCAGTGAGCAATCGGGCGTGGCGCATGCCGACGCCACGCTCTACAACGGCCGCCAGGTGATCCTGACACCGCTGCCGCAGACCCAGCCCGAGCTGCTGCAGAAGGCCACCGACGTGTGGACGGCCATCGGCGCGCAGGTGCTGCGCATGACGCCCGAGAACCACGACGCCGCGTTTGCCGCCGTCAGCCACCTGCCGCACCTGCTGGCGTTTGCCTGCTTCTCGGCCATCGCCGGGCAGCCGGCGGGGCGGGATTTCCTGTCGCTGGCCGGGCCGGGCTTCCGCGACTTCACCCGCATCGCCGCCAGCGACCCGGCGGTGTGGCGCGACATCCTGCTGGCCAACCGCGAAGAAGTGCTCAAGCAGAGCCAGCGCTTCCGCCTTTCGCTCGACGCACTGGAGCACGCGATGCTGGCCGGCAACGCCCAGGCGCTGGAAGACATGATCCGCAGCGCCAGCGAATCACGCGCCGCCTGGCAGATCTCCGGCAAGAAATGACCCTGTCCCACATCGACCTGCCACCCTTGCGTGGCGCGGCCGGCAGCGTGCGCCTGCCCGGCAGCAAGAGCATCTCCAACCGCGTGCTGCTGCTGGCCGGGCTGAGCGCCGGCACCACCGTCGTGCGTGATCTGCTCGACAGCGACGACACCCGCGTGATGCTGGCCGCGCTGCAGGCCCTGGGCTGCACGCTGGACCGCCGCGCCGACGGCGCATTGGCCGTGACCGGCCTGGGCGGGCAGCTGCGCGTCCACGAGGCAGCGCTGTTCCTCGGCAATGCCGGCACGGCCATGCGGCCGCTCACCGCCGCGCTGGCGGTGCTGGCCGCGCTACAGGGCGGCCGCTTCACCCTGCGTGGTGTGCCGCGCATGCATGAGCGGCCGATCGGCGACCTGGTCGATGCGCTGCGCCAGCTGGGCTGCGGTGTCGACGACCTCGGGGCCCCTGGCTACCCTCCATTGGCCGTGCATGGCACCGCGGGCGGCACGCTGCAGACACAGCGCGAAATCCGCGTGCGGGGCGACGTGTCCAGCCAGTTCCTCACCGCCCTGCTGCTGGCGCTGCCGCTGGCGTCCCAGGCCGGGCCGGTGGTGATCGCGGTCGATGGCGAGCTGATCAGCAAGCCCTATGTCGAGATCACGCTGAACCTGCTGGCGCGCTTCGGCATCACGGTGGCACGCGAGGGCTTCGCCCGGTTCACCATCCCCGCCGGCAGCGCCTACCGCACGCCCGGCGAGATCCATGTCGAGGCCGATGCCTCGTCGGCGTCGTACTTCATCGCGCTGGGGGCGATCGCTGCCACCACAGGTCCGTTGGTGATCGAAGGCCTGGGCCTGGATGCGATCCAGGGGGACATCCGGTTCGTCGAAGCGGCCCAGGCCATGGGCGCCGACGTGCAGGGCGGCCCGGGCCGGCTGACGGTGCGCCGCGGCGCCTGGCCGCTGCGCGCCATCACGCTCGATTGCAACCACATCCCCGACGCCGCGATGACGCTGGCGGTGATGGCGCTCTACGCCGACGGCACCACCCACCTGACCAACATCGCCAGTTGGCGGGTGAAGGAGACCGACCGCATCGCCGCGATGGCGGCCGAGCTGCGCAAGCTGGGCGCCACGGTGGAAGAAGGCGCCGACAGCATCGCCGTGACGGCGCCGGCGCCCGGCGCCTGGCGGCCCGGCGTGATCCACACCTACGACGACCACCGCATCGCGATGTGCCTGTCGCTGGCGGCCTTCAACCCGCTGGTGGCCACGCCGGGCACCGAGGTGCCGGTGCGCATCCTCGACCCAGGCTGCGTGGCCAAGACCTTCCCCGACTACTTCGCGGCGCTGTTCAGTGTGGCGCAGGCGGCCGAGGCCGACATCCCGGTGATCACCATCGACGGGCCCACCGCATCGGGCAAGGGCACGCTGGCCTCCAGTGTGGCGCAGCGGCTGGGCTGGCACCAGCTGGATTCCGGCCTGCTGTACCGCGCCACGGCCCTGGCCGCGCAGCGCCAGGGCGTGGCGGCCGACGACGAGCCCGGGGTGGCCCGGGTGGCATCGGCGCTGAACCTGCGCTTCGACGGCGAGGCGGTGCTGCTCGACGGCACCGATGTCGCCGCAGAACTGCGCCAGGAGCATGTCGGCAGCATGGCCTCGCGCATCTCGGCCCACCCGGCCGTGCGCGGCGCGTTGCAGGCGCTGCAACTGGGCTTCCGGCGGCTGCCGGGCCTGGTGTGCGACGGGCGCGACATGGGCACGGTGATCTTCCCGGCCGCCCCGCTGAAGGTGTTTCTCACCGCCAGCCCGGCGATGCGCGCCGAGCGCCGGTATAAGCAATTGATTTCAAAGGGAATTCCGGCTACACTCGCCGACCTTCGCGCGGACCTGGAGGCGCGTGATGAGCGGGACAGAACCCGGACCATCGCGCCCTTGAAGCCCGCTGAAGACGCGCTGTTGCTTGACAACTCAGGCCAGACGATCGAGCAATCGGTCGATCAGGTGTTGGGCTGGTGGGCACAGCGTCAGCCGTTCCAGGCAGCGCCCGGCGCCGCCTGAAGCAACGCCAGCCGCAAGGCTGGCGCCCCGTGCTGGTTGTCCCTCCCGCCGTGGCCGTCAGGCCCCTGGGGATTGCCAGTGTGTTCAACCCAACCGCAACACCCTGTTGCACCAAGCCGGCTTCACTCCTTCACTTGGCTTTCGCCGGCACCAAGGAACCCCCAATGGCCCAAACCCAATCCCTCGACCACATCCCTGACAGCCCCTTCGCCACCGACAGCTTCGCTGCGATGTTCGAAGAGTCGCTCAAGAAGAACGACATGCGCGCCGGCGAGGTCATCTCTGCCGAAGTCGTGCGCATCGAGCACAGCCACGTGGTGGTGAACGCCGGCTTGAAGAGCGAAGCCTACGTGCCGATCGAAGAGTTCAAGAACGACCAGGGCGAACTGGAAGTCGAGGTGGGTGATTTCGTCTCGGTGGCCATCGACGCCATCGAGAACGGCTACGGCGACACCATCCTGTCACGCGACAAGGCCAAGCGCCTGGCCTCGTGGCTGAGCCTGGAGACCGCGCTCGAGTCAGGCGACTTCGTCACCGGCACCGTCAGCGGCAAGGTCAAGGGCGGCCTGACCGTGCTGGTCAACGGCATCCGCGCCTTCCTGCCGGGGTCGCTGATCGACACCCGCCCGGTCAAGGACCTGAGCCCGTACGAAGGCAAGACCCTGGAATTCAAGGTCATCAAGCTCGACCGCAAGCGCAACAACGTGGTGCTGAGCCGCCGCGCTGTGGTGGAAGCCTCGATGGGCGAAGAGCGCGCCAAGCTGCTCGAGACCCTGACCGAAGGCGCCATCGTGCACGGCGTGGTCAAGAACATCACCGAATACGGTGCGTTCGTTGACCTGGGCGGCATCGACGGCCTGCTGCACATCACCGACATGGCCTGGCGCCGTGTCCGTCACCCGAGCGAAGTGGTCACCGTCGGCCAGGAACTGTCGGCCAAGGTGCTGAAGTTCGACGCCGAGAAGAACCGCGTCAGCCTGGGCATCAAGCAGCTGGGTGACGACCCGTGGCACGGCGTGTCGCGCCGCTACCCGAGCAACACCCGCCTGTTCGGCAAGGTCACCAACATCGCCGACTACGGCGCGTTCGTCGAGATCGAGCCCGGCATCGAAGGTCTGGTGCACGTGTCCGAGATGGACTGGACCAACAAGAACGTGGCCCCGGCCAAGATCGTCTCCCTGGGCGACGAGGTCGAGGTGATGGTGCTCGAGATCGACGAAGACAAGCGCCGCATCAGCCTGGGCATGAAGCAGTGCAAGGCCAACCCCTGGGAAGAGTTCAGCGGCAATGTGCACCGCGGCGACAAGGTGCGCGGCCCGATCAAGTCGATCACCGACTTCGGCGTGTTCGTGGGTCTGGCCCAGGGCATCGACGGCCTGGTGCACCTGTCCGACCTGTCGTGGCACGAGACTGGCGAAGCCGCCGTGCGCAACTTCAAGAAGGGCCAGGAAGTCGAAGCCATCGTGCTGGCCATCGACGTGGAGCGCGAGCGCATCAGCCTGGGCATCAAGCAGCTGGATGGCGACCCGTTCGCCAACTACACCTCGGTCAACGACCGTGGCGCGCTGGTCAACGGCAAGGTCAAGACCGTCGACCCGCGTGGCGCCGAGATCCAGCTCAACGACGACGTGACCGGCTACCTGCGCGCCAGCGAGCTCAGCCGCGACCGCGTGGAAGATGCGCGCAACGTGCTGAAGGAAGGCGACGAAGTCAGCTGCATGATCATCAACGTGGACCGCAAGGCCCGTTCGATCCAGCTGTCGATCAAGGCCAAGGACGCCGCCGACCAGCAAGAGCAGATGCAGCGCCTGGCCCAGACCAGCGAGCGTGAGAACGCCGGCACCACCAGCCTGGGCGCCCTGCTGCGCGCCAAGCTGGACAGCAACCGAGAGTGAGCGGATGCCCCGCTGCCTGACGGCGGCGGGCTTCTGTCTGGCAGCCGTTCGCCTTGCCTTGCCGTACAGCCATCGACATGACCCGTAGTGATCTGGTGAACAAGCTGGCCGAACGCTTCACCCAGCTGACGCAGCGCGACACCGAGTTCGCGGTCAAGACCATCCTGGATGCGATGAGCGACGCCCTGGCGCGTGGCCACCGCATCGAGATCCGTGGCTTTGGCAGCTTCTCGATCAACCGTCGACCGCCGCGGCTGGGGCGCAACCCGCGCAGCGGCGAGAAGGTCACCATCCCTGAAAAGCTGGTGCCGCACTTCAAGCCCGGCAAGGCGCTGCGTGAATCGGTGGACGAACGTCTGCCGGTGCGTGACGATCCGCCATCGGCCTGATGCGCCGCACCGCTGAACTCCAGGGCCCGCAAGGGCCCTTTTTCATGGGTGCGCCGGCCCGCCATGGGCACGGCCGCGCTCCGTAGAATGGCAAGGCGATGCGCGTCTTCCTCTGGGCCTTCCGGCTGTTCATCTTCTTCACGCTGTTCGCGTTTGCGCTGAACAACGAACAGCCTGTGGTGGTGCACTGGTTCTTCGGCGCGCAATGGACGGCGCCCATGGTCATCGTGGTGCTGGCCGCCTTCGCCGCGGGCGCGGCCATCGGCGTGCTGGCCATGGTGCCGGCCTGGTGGCGCCACCGCCGCGTGGCACGCCGCCATGCACCGCCGCCCCCGCCGCCGCAGCGCAGCGCACCGGACACGGTGACCCCCGCGCCCAGCGAGTTCGGCCCCGAGCACCCACCGCGGGAAGGGCTGTAGGCGATGGACCTGGACACACCCGGGCTGCTGCTGGGCCTGCTGGTGGCGCTGCCCGCCGCCTTCCTGCTGGGCTGGGCGGCGTCTCGCTTCGACTTGCGCCAGTGGCGGCGCAGCGACCGGCAGGCCCCCAAGGCCTACTTCAAGGGCCTGAACCTGCTGCTCAACGAGCAGACCGACAAGGCCATCGACGCCTTCATCGAGGCCGTGCAGCACGACCCCGACACCAGCGAACTGCACTTTGCGCTGGGCAACCTGTTCCGCCGCCGTGGCGAGTTCGAACGCGCCGTGCGGGTGCATGAACACCTGCTGCAGCGCGCCGACCTGAGCCCCGGCGACCGCGAGCGTGCCCAGCACGCGCTGGCGCAGGACTTCATGAAGGCCGGCCTGTTCGACCGCGCCGAGAACGCCTTCCGTGCGTTGATGGGCACGCCGTTCGAGACCGAGGCCCGGCTGGCCCTGCTGTCCCTGGCCGAGCGCTCGCGCGACTGGCATGCCGCGGCCGACGTGGCTGCGCAGCTGGAAAAGGCCGGCACCGGCTCGTTCAGCCAGCGCATGGCGCACTACCAGTGCGAACTGGCGCTGGAAGCCGACGCCAAGGGCGACGGCGCCACCGCCACCGCGCTGCTGGACAAGGCCCAGGCCCTGGCCCCCCAGGCGGCCCGGCCAGCCGTGCAGCGTGCGCAGCGCCTGGCCAAGGCAGGCGAGCATGCGGCCGCGCTGGCCGTGTGGGATGGCCTGCGCCAGCGCAACCCCGAGGCCTTCGGCCGCCTGGCCGGCGAGTACGCCGCCTGCGCCCAGGCCGCCGGCCAGGCGGACGCCGCGCGGGCGGCACTGGCCGCCATGTTCCGCCAAGCGCCGGGCATCGACCTGCTGCGCGCGCTGGCCACGCTGGACGGCACCCGGCCCGGCACGTCGCCCTGGCTGATGGACCTGCTGCGTGACCAGCCCAGCCTGTCGGCCGCGCTGGAACTGCTGGACACGCCGCGTGCCGACTGGCCCGACAGCGCCCGCCAGAGCGTGCGTGATGCCGTGGCCCGTGCCGCCCGCGCCGGCCAGCGCTACCGCTGCGCGGCCTGCGGCTTCGAGGCCCAGCGCCACTTCTGGCAATGCCCCGGCTGCCTGGGCTGGGACACCTTCCCGCCCCGGCACATCGAAGAAGACTGAGAGCGCCCCATGCTTGCGAACAAGACCATCCTGATCACCGGCGGCACCGGCTCGTTCGGCCACACCTTCGTGCCGATGACGCTGGCACGCTTCAACCCGAAGAAGCTGATCATCTACTCGCGCGACGAGATGAAGCAGTGGGAGATGGCCAAGAAGTTCCAGGGCGACAAGCGGGTGCGCTTCTTCATCGGCGACGTGCGTGACCGCGAGCGCCTGTACCGCGCGCTCGACGGGGTGGACCACGTGGTGCATGCCGCCGCCACCAAGATCGTGCCCACCGCCGAGTACAACCCGTTCGAGTGCGTGAAGACCAACGTGCTGGGCGCAATGAACCTGATCGACGCCTGCATCGACAAGGGCATCCAGCGGGTGGTGGCGCTGTCGACCGACAAGGCCAGCAGCCCGGTCAACCTGTACGGCGCCACCAAGCTTGCGAGCGACAAGCTGTTCGTCGCCGGCAATTCCTACGCCGGCGGACACGACACCCGCTTTGCCGTGGTGCGCTACGGCAACGTGATGGGGTCACGCGGGTCGGTGATCCCGTTCTTCATGCAGGTGCGCGGCAGCGGCGAGGTGCCGATCACCGACCCGCGGATGACGCGCTTCATGATCAGCCTGGAGCAAGGCGTCGAACTGGTCTGGCACGCCTTCGAGGACATGGTGGGCGGCGAGGTGTATGTGAAGAAGATCCCGTCGATGAAGGTGACCGATCTGGCCAGTGCCGTAGCCCCGGATGCGGTGCAGAAGGTGGTGGGCATCCGCCCCGGCGAGAAGTTGCACGAGCAGATGATCGGGCCCGAGGACTCGTACTACACCTACGAGTACGACCAGCACTTCAAGATCCTGCCGGCCATCCACAACTGGGACACCACCAGTGAGCGCATCAAGAACGGCGTGAAGGTGGCCGAGGGCTTCGAGTACGCCAGCAACACCAACCCCGAGTGGATGAGCGTCGAGCAACTGCGCACCTGGATCGCCGCCAACGAAGCCAAGATCGGAGCGATCTGATGATCCAGACCATCCCGTATGGCCGCCAGCACATCACCGCCGAGGATGAAGCCGCGGTGCTGGCCGCGCTGCGCAGCGACTGGATCACCCAGGGGCCGGCGATTCCGCGCTTCGAGCAGGCGCTGGCGGCACGGGTGGGCGCCAGGCATGGGGTGGCGGTGTGCAACGCCACCGCTGGCCTGCACATCGCCTGCCTGGCACTCGACCTGGGGCCGGGCGACCGGCTGTGGACCAGCCCCAACACCTTCGTCGCGTCGGCCAACTGCGGGCTGTACTGCGGCGCCACGGTCGATTTCGTCGACGTCGACCCGCAAACCTACAACATGAGCGTGCCGGCACTGGCCGCCAAGCTGGAAGCCGCCGCTGCCGGCGGCACCCTGCCCAAGGTGGTGGTGCCGGTGCACTTTGCCGGGCAAAGCTGCGACATGCAGGCCATCCACGCGCTGGGGCAACGCTATGGCTTCCGCATCATCGAGGACGCCTCGCACGCGGTGGGCGGCAGCTACCTGGGCCAGCCGGTGGGCAACGGCCGCTTCAGCGACCTGACCGTCTTCAGCTTCCACCCGGTGAAGATCATCACCACCGCCGAGGGCGGCATGGTGATGACCAACGATGCCCAGATGGCAGCCCGGCTGGAACGGCTGCGCAGCCACGGCATCACCCGCGATCCGGCGGTGATGGAAGGCGAGCCGGAAGGCCCCTGGGTGTATGAGCAGGTGGAACTGGGCCTGAACTACCGGCTGACCGACCTGCAGGCGGCACTCGGCCTCTCGCAGTTGTCGCAGCTGGAGACGTCGGTGGCCAGGCGCCACCAGATCGCTTGCCGCTACGACGCCGAGCTGGCCGGCCTGCCGCTCACCACGCCGTGGCAGAGCCCGGACGCACGCTCGGCGCTGCACCTCTACCCGATCCAGGTGGATCCGGCACGCAGCCCGCTGACCCGCCGCCAGCTGTTCGACGGCCTGCGCACGGCAGGCATCGGCGTCAACGTGCACTACATCCCTGTGCACACCCAGCCGCACTACCGCCGCCTGGGCTTCGCGCCGGGGCAGTTTCCGGCGGCCGAGGCCTACTACGCCCAGGCCATCTCGCTGCCGATGTTCCCCACGCTGACCGAGGCACAGCAGGGCGAGGTGATTGCCGCGCTGCGCCGCCTGCTCGGCTGAACCTGCCAACACCAGCATGCGCCTGGCCGTCATCCCCGCCCGTGGCGGCAGCAAGCGCATCCCGCGCAAGAACATCCGGCCCTTCGGCGGCCGGCCGATGATCGCCTGGTCGATCGACGCCGCGCTGCAAAGCGGCTGCTTCGACCGGGTCATCGTGTCCACCGACGATGCCGAGATCGCCGACGTGGCGCAGGCCGCCGGCGCCAGCGTGCCGTTCCTGCGGCCGCCAGAACTGTCGGACGACCACACCGGCACGATCCCGGTGGTGGCGCATGCGGTGCAATGGCATGTGGATGCAGGCCAGGCGCCCACGCAGGTGTGCTGCCTGTATGCCACTGCGCCTTTTGTTCAGCCGGCCGATCTGCAGCTTGGCCTGGCGCTGCTGGAATCCAGCGGTGCGCAGTACGCCTTCTCGGTGACCAGCTACCCGTTCCCGATCCAGCGCGCCATCCGCCTCACGCCAGAGGGCCGGGTGGCGATGTTCGACCCGGCGCAATTCAACACCCGCAGCCAGGACCTGGAGGAAGCCTTCCACGATGCCGGCCAGTTCTACTGGGGCCGCGCCAGCGCCTGGCTGCAGGGGCTGCGCATCTTCTCGCCCGACGCGGTGCCGGTGCACCTGCCGCGCCACCGGGTGCAGGACATCGACACCCCCGAAGACTGGACCCGCGCCGAATGGCTGTGGCGGGCCATGCAGTCAGGCAGCAGCGGATGACCGGCCTGCGGGTGGCCGTGCGGGCCGACGCCAGCCGCACGCTGGGCAGCGGCCATGTCATGCGCTGCCTGACGCTGGCGGAGGTGCTGCGCGCCCGCGGTGCCACGGTGCAGTTCATCTGCCGGCCCGACCATGGGCACCTGGGCACCCGCATCACTGGCCAGGGTTTCGGCCTGCACTGGTTGCCCGACACCGTCATCTGGCATGCCGACGCGGATGCCCAGCACACGCTGGCGGCCCTGGGGCCCAACGGTTGCGATGTGCTGTTGGTCGACCACTACGCGCTGGGCGCCGCATGGCAGGCCACCCTGCGCCCGGCCTGCCGCCGCCTGGTGGCGATAGACGACCTGGCCGACCGGCCGCACGCCGCCGACCTGCTGCTCGACCAGAACCTGGGCCGCCAGCCCGGGGACTACGCCGCGCTGCTGCCCGCCGCGGCCACCCGCCTGATCGGCCCGGCCTTTGCGCTGCTGCGGCCGGAATTCGCCGCCGCCCGGGCCGCCAGCCTGGCGCGGCGTGCCGGCGGCCGGCTGCAGCATCTGCTGGTGAGCATGGGCGGCGCCGATCCGCAGCAGGCCACGCTGCGGGTGCTGCAGGCACTGCGCCACTGCACGCTGCCGGCGGATGCCCACCTCACCGTGGTGCTGGGCGCCGCGGCCGATACCCGCCCGGCC
>JAGOBT010000071.1 GCA_017999135.1 Burkholderiaceae bacterium | reverse complement strand
GCCGCCGGCATCACCTTCGGCGTGGTCGGCACGCTGGCCGACATCGACGACGACGCCCAGATGCGCGCCGCCGGCGCCCTGGTGCCCTACGGCCACCGCAGCGGCACCACGGTGGCCGCGCCGATCCTGCTGCACGGCAGCACCCCGCGCCCGCCCGGCCCGGCACCCGGCCTGGGCGAACACAGCCGCACGCTGCTGGCCGAGGCCGGCTACAGCAGCGCACAGATCGACCACCTGCTGACCAGCGGCGTGGTCCAGTGAGACGTTGTGAGAGGAGACACACGATGACCTACGCCAACGGCCGCCTGATCCACGACGCCGACAGCCACCTGATGGAGTTGGACGACTGCCTGGATGCGTACTTCGACGCCGCCCTGCTGCCGCGCTACCACGCCAGCGCCGGCTACCAGGCCCAGCTGGCGCGCGGCTTGCGCCCCGGTCGGTCGCAAGAGGCCCATGCCGACCCCGCATTCCGCGCCGGCGTGGCGCCCAACATCATGCTGCGCAAGAACCACGAGGCGCATGGGTCCTTTCTGCGTGCCGACCGGCCCGAGGCGCTGAACCTGCTGGGCTTCGCCAGCCAGCTGGTGTTCACCACCTTCTGCCTGGGCAACTTCGGGCTCGACCAGGGCGACGACATGGCCCTGTGCTACGCCGCGGCCGACGCCCACAACCGCATGCTGGCCGACTTCTGCACGGTGGATGAGCGCCTGCTGGCCACCGCCTATGTGCCGCTGGAAGACTTTCACCGCGCCGCCGCCACCACCGCGCTGGCCATTCGCCTGGGCGCCAAGGCGCTGATGGTGCCCAGCAAGTGCCCGCAGCGGCACAGCCCCAGCCACGCGGGGCTGGATGCGGTGTGGGCGCAGGCGCAGGAGGCCGGCATCCCGGTGCTGTTCCATGTGGGCGGCGAAGAGAAGATGAACCCGGTCTACAAGGTCAACGGCGGCCCGCCGGTGCCTGATTTCCACGGCGGCGACGACAACTTCACGGCGGTCAGCTACATGCCCATCCCCAGCGCGGTGATGCAGACCCTGGCCACGCTGATCTTCGACGGCGTGTTCGACCGCTTCCCCCAGCTGAAATGGGGCGCCATCGAGCTGGGTGCGGCCTGGGTGCCAGGCTGGATGCGGGCGATGGACAGCGCCGCCCATGCCTTCCGCCGCAACGAAACCCGGTTGCAGCAGCTGAGCGCTCTGCCCAGCGAGATCGTGCGCCGGCAGCTGCGGGTCACGCCCTACCCGCATGAAGACGCGGGCTGGATCATCGCCAACAGCGGCCCCGAGTTGGCGCTGTTCTCGTCGGACTACCCGCATGTGGAAGGCGGCCGCGCGCCGCTGAAGCGCTTCGACGAATCGCTGGCGCGCACGCCGGAGGCTGATCGCCGCCGCTTCTATGCCGACAACTTCATCGACCTGATGGGCGCCGGGCTGGCGCCGCATCTGCGCCGGCCGCAGCACCTGCAGGCCGCCTGACCACCTTCCAACCCTTCCACGGAGACCCTTCCCCATGGCCCTGCCCACGAGTTTGCCCACCTTCGAAACCCTGCTGTACGACGTGCAAGACGGCATCGCCACCGTCACCCTGCACCGGCCCGAGAAGATGAATGCCTTCACCACCCAGATGCGCGACGACCTGGTGGCGGTGTTCGACGAGACCGACAAGAACGACGACGTGCGCGTGGTCATCATCACCGGCGCCGGCAAGGCCTTCTGCGCCGGGGCCGACCTGTCGGCCGGCGGCAAGACCTTCGACTACGACTCGCGTGGCGAATCGGCGCGCGACAAGTACAAGGTCAACGGCATCTACCGCGATGGCGGCGGCATCGCCACGCTGCGCATCTTCAAGAGCCTGAAACCGGTGATCGGCGCCATCAACGGCGCGGCCGTGGGCATCGGCATGACGATGCAGCTGCCGATGGACATCCGCATGGCCAGCACCACGGCGCGCTTCGGTTTCGTGTTTGCACGGCGCGGCATCACGCCCGAGGCAGCGTCTACCTGGTTCCTGGGCCGCCTGGTGGGCATGCAGACCGCACTGGAGTGGTGTTTCACCGGCAGGGTGTTCGACGCCCAGGAAGCCAAGGACCGCGGCCTGGTGCGCAGCCTGCACGCACCCGACGAGCTGCTGCCCGCCGCCCGCGCGCTGGCCCGCGAGATCGCCGACAACACCGCGCCGGTGTCGGTGGCACTCACCCGCCAGATGCTGTGGCACATGGCCGGCCAAGACCACCCGATGAAGGCGCACCAGGTCGACAGCCGCGCCATCCAGGCGCGTGGCCAGTCGGCCGACGCACGCGAAGGCGTCAGCAGCTTCCTGGAGAAGCGCACGCCGGTGTATCCGAACAAGGTGTCGACCGACATGCCCGACTTCTTCCCCTGGTGGGACGAACCGGAATTCAGATGACCCACCCCCGAAGCGCCTGCGGCGCTCCCCCTCAAGGGGGCGGCCCCCAGCGGCCCGGCGAAGCCGGTTCCGCGGCGGCTGCTTGCTTGCGTTGTGCCCGCGCCACCGTCGTCACGAGGATGCTCCATGGCTGACCCTGTTCAAGACCTCGACGTGCTGATCGTCGGTGCCGGCATCTCCGGCATCGGCGCGGCAGTGCACCTGCAGCAGCAATGCCCGGGCAAGACCTGGGCGATTCTCGAAAGCCAGGACGGCTTCGGCGGCACCTGGCGCACCCACCGCTACCCGGGCATCCGCAGCGACAGCGACCTGTTCACCTTCGGCTACCGCTTCAAGCCGTGGATGGGCAAGCCCATCGCCACCGCCGACGAAATCCTGGCCTACCTGGGCGAGGTGATTGACGAGCACGGCCTGGCGCCGCAGATGCACTACCGGCACGGCATCCAGCAGGCGGCCTGGGACAGCGGCGCGCAGCGCTGGACGGTCACCGCCACGCGGCCCACCGGGAATGGCGACAACACCGAGACGGTGCAGGTCCGCGCCCGCTTCCTGTGGATGTGCCAGGGCTACTACCGCCACAGCGAGGGCTACACGCCGTCATGGCCCGGCATGGCCGATTTCCAGGGCCGGGTGGTGCACCCGCAGACCTGGCCCGCCGACCTGGACCTGACGGGCAAGCGTGTGGTGGTGATCGGCTCAGGCGCCACCGCCGCCACGCTGATCCCGGCGATTGCCGGGCAGTGCGCCCACGTCACCATGCTGCAGCGCAGCCCCACCTTCTTCATCACCGGCCGCAATGCCAACGAGTTGGCCGACACGCTGCGCCAGCTGGAGATTCCGAGCGCGTGGACGCACGAGATCGTGCGCCGCAAGGTGCTGTTCGACCAGGCCAACTTCATCCGCCGCTGCACCGCCGAGCCCGAGGTGGTGCGGCACGAGCTGCTGGCCGGCGTGCGCGCCGCGCTGGGCCCCGAGCACGGGCACCTGGTGGCCGAGCATTTCAACCCGCGCTACCGGCCGTGGCAGCAGCGCATTGCCTTCGTGCCCGATGCCGACCTGTTCAAGGCGGTGCGCAGCGGCCAGGCGTCGGTGGTCACCGACCAGATCGAGGCCTTCACGCCCGACGGCATCCAGTTGCAATCGGGCGCGCAGCTGCAGGCCGATGTGGTGGTCACCGCCACCGGCTTCCACCTCAACGTGCTGGGCGACATCCACTTCAGCATCGACGGCCAGCCACTGGACTTTGCCCAGACGGTGGCCTGGAACGGCGCCATGTTCACCGGCGTGCCCAACCTGGCCTGGGTGTTCGGCTACCTGCGTGCCAGCTGGACCCTGCGCGCCGACTTGATGGGCGACCTGGTGTGCCGCCTGCTGCAGCACATGGACGCGCGCGGCGCCAGCGTGGTGCAGCCCGCACTGCGCCCGCAGGACGCCGACATGGCCCGCCTGCCCTGGATCACGCCCGACAACTTCAACCCCGGCTACATGCAGCGCGGCATGGCCCTGCTGCCGCAGCAGGGCGACCGCGCCCCCTGGGTGCACGGCCAGGACTACGCGAGCGAGCGCCACACACTGCCCCAGGCCGACCTGGACGACGGCAGCCTGCAGTACCGCTGAACACCCCGCCCCATCCAACCCAGGTGAGCACGACCATGACCCAATCCATCCAGCCCAACCGCCGCCAGCTGCTGCTGGGTGGCTCGGCCCTGCTGCTGCCCGGCTTGGCTGCGGCGCAAGCAGCCTGGCCCACCAAGCCGGTGCGCATCATCACGCCGTTCGCCGCCGGTGGCGCCACCGACGTGATCGCCCGCAACCTGGCCGCGCAGATGCAGGCCACCACCAGGCAGACCTTCAACGTCGACCCCAAGCCCGGCGCCGATGGCGCCCTGTCGGCCATGGAGACGCTGCGCGCGCCTGCCGACGGACATCACCTGTTCCTGGTCACCGCATCGGCCTTCTCCTACGTGCCGAACATCCGCAAGAACCCGGGCTACAACCCGGTCAAGGACTTCACCCCGCTCACCCAGTTCATGACCTACACCTTCTACCTGATGGTGCATGACAGCATCCCCGGCCGCACGCTGGCCGAGGTGGTGGCCCAGGTGAAGGGCAAACCGGGCCAGTACAGCTATGCGTCGCCGCACAGCACGGCACTGCTGGCCAGCGCCCAGATGGCCAGCACGGCCGGCCTCGACATGATCAGCGCGCCCTACAAGGGCGAGGCGCAGGCCGTGCCCGACCTGATCGGCGGCCGGGTGCAGATGATGTGGGCGTCGCCGACGGTGATGCCGGCGCTGATGAAGGACGGCAAGTTCCGCCCGCTGGCGGTGCTGCTGCCCGAGCGCAGCGCGGCCTACCCCGATGTGCCCACCATCGCCGAGGCCGGCATGCCGCTGGTCAACGTGGTGCCCTGGGCCGGTTTCGTGGTGCATGCCGGCACGCCGCCTGATGTGGCCGCCGCCGCCGCCCGTGTGCTGCGCGAGGCCATCGCCCACCCCGACCTGCGCGGCGCCGCCGACAAGAACGGCCTGGCGCTGCGTCCCGGCCCGGCCGAGGACCTGGGCCGCCTGATCCAGTCGCAACTGGGCGCCTTTGCCCAGGCCATCAAGGACGCCAAGGTGCCGGTGGAGAACTGATCTGTCCAGCAACGGGCATGACCCAGCTCATGCTGCAACTGCATGGAATGCCTCGAGTGGTGGTGCGGCTTCTGATGGGCCGGCAGGCGATCGGCCCGAAGCCGCCATGCCACCACGCCTGGAGCCATCATGAACAGTTCAACCTCCCCATGCGCCCTGTTGCTGGCTGCGACCGCCGCTTCCACCTTGATGATGGCTGGCTGCGCCACCGCACCGCCCACGGCCAGCGGCATCGCACCCACGCCGATGGGCACGGTCAGCACCTTCCACCGCAAGAGCAGCGGCAGCCTCGGCAGTTTCGAGGGCCAGGTGGTGTGGACCCAGAGCCCCGGCACCTGGCAAGGCAAGCCCATGCTGGCGTCAACAGCGCCACAGGCCGGTGCCAACCTGCACGACGCGACCACACTGGCCCTGGTGGCCACGCTCAACCCGGCCGGCCAGCCGGTGATGTCGTACGACCCGCCGCTGGACTTCCAGTGGCCGCTGCAGGTGGGCAAGACCTGGACCTCCGAGCACACCGTCACGCTGTACCCCAGCCGCAACACGGTGAAGATCCGCGTCAACTACCAGGTGGAATCGTGGGGCGATGTCACCGTGCCGGCAGGCACCTTCAAGGCGTTCAAGCTGCGCTTCACCAACAACCTGGGCGAGAGCGAGGAGCGTTGGGTCAGCCCGGCCGACGGCATTCCCACCGTCAAGCGCCATGTCGAGCGGCCGGCCTCGCATCCGCAGGGTGCCGGTGTGCTGGACGCGGAACTGTTGTCGCGCGTGCAGCCGGGCCGTTGACCGGTCAGTGCGTGGTGCCCTGCGCCAGGCGGTGCAGGGCGCCAGCCCAGGCACGGTCGATCTCAGGGGTCCAGTCGGGGCCCATCGCCTCGCGCAGGACCTCGACCACCAACGCAAAGAATCGCTGGAACTGGGCCGTCGACACCCCGTAGCCCAGGTGCGTGGCGTGCTCGGCGGCCACCAGGCCGGTGCCGAACTGCTGCGCGCCAGCAGCATCCTGCAGGCATTCCAGCGCACGCAGGAACATCTCGGCACGCACCGCGCCGCTGGCGTCGTTGCAGAACAGCGCCTGCAGTTCGGGCGCCTCTGCGAACAGCTGGGCAAACACCCGCGGCGCAGGGTCGCCGATGCGCTGCGCCACCAGGTCCAGCGTGTGGTCCAGGCACTCGGCGTCGTCCATGCTGCAATGGCGCCGGTAGTTGACGCCACGCGTCTTGCCCTCCCAATACGGCGCCCGCAGGATGCGCTTGAGCAGCTTGCCGCTCGGGTTGCGCGGCAGGGTGTCGACGAAGTCGATGCTCTTGGGGCATTTGTAGTGGGCCAGGCGCTCGCGCATCCAGTCGATGATCTCGCGGTCGGTGGCGGTGGCGCCCGGGCGCAGGATCACGCAGGCCTTGACGCTTTCGCCCCAGGTGTCGTCGGGCACGCCGATCACCGCGCCATCGGCCACCGCCGGGTGCTTCATCAGCGTGTTCTCGATCTCGGCCGGGTAGATGTTCTCGCCGCCCGAGATGATCATGTCCTTGATGCGGTCGTTGATGTAGACATAGCCGTCGACCATGGACCCGCCGTCGCCCGACCGGAACCAGCCGCCGTTGGCATTGCGCCCCTCCGGAAAGGCCGCCGCCGTGGCCTCGGGGTTGCGCCAGTAGCCGATCATGTTGCCGGGTGACTCGATCAGCACCTCACCGGTCTGGCCCTCGGGCAGGTCTTGCAGCGTCACCGGGTCGACGATGCGCACCCGCGCACCGGGCACGGGCTTGCCGGCCGAGCGCAGCAGTTTGGCCTTCGGGCCGTCGGCCGCATGGTCCTCGGGCAGCAGGAAGGTGGCCGAGCCGGCGATCTCGGTCAGGCCGTACACCTGCATGAAGCCGCACTGGAAGGTGGCCATGGCTTCGGTCAGCACCCGGTCGCTGATCGGCGAGCCGCCGTACGAGATGAGCTGCAGCGTGTGGTAGTCGCCCTGCTTCACCTTCGGGTGCTGCAGCATGAACAGGATCATCGCCGGCACCAGGAAGCTGTGGGTGATGCCGTGGCGGCCGATGGCGTCAATGAACGCGCCGGGGTCGAAATCGGGGTAGCTGCTGCCGGTGGCGCCGGCAAACAGCGGAAACAGCCCCATGTTGGCGCCGGCGATGTGGAAGGTGGGCAGCGCATTGCCCACCACCGCGTCGGCCGTCACGTCCCACACCAGGGTGCCGAGCTGGCAGTTGAAGATCAGCCCGGCATGCGACAGCACCACGCCCTTGGGCAGGCCGGTGGTGCCGCTGGAATACAGCTGCAGCATCGGGTCGTCGGGTTGGGCATCCACCGCCTGGAACTGGTCGGACGCGGCGGCGTACCAGTCATGGAATCCGGCGTGGCCGTCGTGCGCACCGTCGGTGATCAGCACCTGCTGCAGCGTGGGCATCGCGGCCCGGTCGACCAGCGGCAGGAAGGCGCGGTCGGCCAGCATCAGCCGGGCCATGCCGTGGTCGACGATGTAGTGCACCTCGCCCGGCGCCAGGCGCCAGTTCACCGGCATGCACACCGCGCCCAGCTTGGCGGCGGCCAGCGTCAGCAGGGTGGACTCGATGTGGAACTTGGTCAGCACCGCCACCCGGTCGCCGGCGCCCACGCCCGCGGCCTTCAGCGCGTTGGCGATGCGGTTGGTGGTGCGGTCGACCTCGGCGAAGGTCCAGAGTCGGTCGCCGCAGCGGTAGGCCAGGCCGTCGGGCTTGGCCCGGGCCTGCTGCTGCACGATGGTGTTGAAGGTGGTGCCGGGCATGGGAATTCTCCTTGTACCGGGCATGGTGGTGGCGCGGCCCGGCGCCGTCTTGCGTCAAGTGGGCGGCAGGCCCAGCTCGCGCAGCAGGGCGTCGCTGTGCTCTCCCAGATTGGGCGCATGCGCCGGCTCCGGCAGTTCACAGGTGCCGAAGCGCACCGGCTGGCGCACGTCCAGGTAATCGCCCTCGGTGGGGTGCCGGCGCTGGCGGAACAGGCCCACCGCCTGGGCATGCGGGTCGGACGGCAGGTCGCCCACGCTCTGCACCGCCATCGCCGGCACCTCGATGCGCTTGAACAGCGCCAGCCAGTCGGCCGTGGTGCGGCCGGGCAGGATGGCGGCCATCTCGCGGTACATCTCCGACATGTGGGTGCGGCGCAGGTCCTTGTCGGCCAGCGTGGGGCGCTGGAACACGTCGGGCCGGCCCACCGCGTCGAAGAAGCGCTGCCAGCGGGCGTCCATGTAAGGCGCCACCGAGATCCAGCCGTCGGCGGTGCGCATCGGCTGGCGGTCGGGGTCGAGCTGGCGGGCATAGCCCCAGGGGCCGGTGGGCGGCTGCAGCGTGGCATTGCACAGGTGCTCCACGCTGTTGAAGCTGGCCAGTGCCTCGAACATCGGCACCTCGACGAACTGGCCCACGCCCGTGCGCTGGCGGTGCAGCAGCGCGGCCAGCACCGCATAGGTGGCGTGCAGGCCCGACACCTTGTCGGCAAACAGCATCGGCAGGTAGCGCGGCGCCGGGTTGCCGTCCACCCGCGGCAGCAGCGCAGCGGCGCCGGTGCTGGCCTGGATCACGTCGTCATACGCTTGCAGGCCGGCATAGGGCCCGTCCAGCCCGAAGCCGGTGCAGTGCACATAGACGATGTCGGGCCGCAGCGCGCGCACCGCGTCATAGCCGAGGCCCAGGCGCTGCACCGCGTCGGGGCGGATGTTGTGCAGCAGCACGTCGGCGGTGGCAATCAGCCGCTGCAGCGCGGTGCGGCCGGCGTCGGACTTCATGTCCCACACCACCGAGCGCTTGCCGCGGTTCAGCCGCAGGAACACCGGCCCCATGCCGGGCGTGTGCGCCGGCGTGCCGATGATGCGCACATGGTCGCCCTCGGGCGGCTCGATCTTGATGACGTCGGCGCCCAGATCGGCCAGGGTCTGGGTGCAGTAGGGGCCGAAGACGACAGTGCTCAGGTCGACCACCCGCAGGCCGGCCATCGGGGCCTGGGTGGCCGTGCCAGCCGGGGTGGGGTCAGTCGCCATGCTGCAGCCTGAAGTGCACGCCAGCCAGGTGGAAGCTGCTGCCCTGCACCCACAGCCCACGATCGACCGCACGGTCCAGCACGGCGCTCACGTCGGCCACCGCCAGCACCACCGCGCCCAGCGCGTCGGCGGGGCCGGTCTCGGCGCTGATCAACGTGCCGTCCACCTGCAGCGGCTGGCCGTCGCCGGGCAGGCCGAGGATGCGCGCCCAGTGCGACAGCAGCGCCCCGGGTTCCGCACTTTCGAGCACGATGCCCAGCAACCGGCGCGTCACGTCGGTGCGCTGCCCGGCCTGCCAGTGCGGGCCGGCCGGCCACCAGGTGCCGGTCTGGCGGTCGTCGCCGCCCGGGCTGTGGCCCAGTTCGATGAAGGCGGCGCGGCAGTCACGCGGGTGCAGCTGCACGCTGAGGTAGTGGCCCGGCCGGTCGATCTCGTGCGCGGTGCGCACGCCCAGCGCCGCGGCGCGGGTCTGGCCAGCCTTCGGATCGCTGCACTGGAAGATCGCCATGTAGCCGCCATGCCCGCGGCTGCGCTGGATGAAGCGGCCGGCTGCGGTGTCGGCCTGCACCGGCGCCACCACTTCCAGGAAGTCGGTGCCCACCGGCAGCAGCGCGTTCTCCAGCCCGTAGGCGATCAGACCGGGGTCGCGGTGGCAGACCTGCAGGCCCAGGATGGCCTGCAGGTCGTCGAGCACCGGCGCCAGCCGGGGGGCGGCCAGGCAGACCTGGCGCAGCCGAAGCGGGGCGACCATGGCGTCAGCCCGGGATGGCGTTGGCCGCCGCCACGAACATGCGGTTGTGCGTGGGGCTGATGGTGATCTCGTTCAGGCACACATGCGCCGGCATGCGGGCCAGGAACAGCATCAGCTCGCCGCAATCGTCGGCTTGCACCATCTTTGCCTTGTCTTCGGCGCTGACGGGGATCGGCCGCTTGTCCAGGAT
>JAGOBT010000070.1 GCA_017999135.1 Burkholderiaceae bacterium | reverse complement strand
GCGCTGACCTGGCCGGTGGTGCTGGCCGTGCTGCTGGGCGCGGCCCTGCACGCCGGCTGGAACGCGCTGGTCAAGAGCAGCGGCGACAAGCCGCTGGACACCGCCCTGGTGCACCTGCTGGGCGCGCTGGTGGCCCTGCCGCTGCTGCTGATCGTCGGCCTGCCGGGGCCGGCCGGGCTGCCCTACATCGCCGCTTCGCTGGTCATCCACATCGGCTACTACATCGCGCTGGCCGGGGCCTACCAGCATGGCGATTTGGGATTGACCTACCCGATCATGCGCGGCTTCGCGCCCTTGCTGGTGGCCCTGGGCAGCGGCAGCCTGATCGGCGAGGTGCCCAGCCCGGCGGCCTGGGCCGGCGTCATCGGCATCACCACCGGCGTCGCCCTGGTCGGCCTGGCCAGGCCTGGCGAAGCGTTGCACCACCGCAAGGCGCTGATGTTTGCCTTTGCCAACGCCGGCATCATCGCCGTCTACACCGTGGTCGACGGCCTGGGCGTGCGCGCCGAGGTGGCGGCCGGCGGCAGCGCGCTGCGCTATGTGATGCTGCTCTTCGTGCTGGACGGCATCGCCTACCCGTTGCTGGTGTGGTTGCGCCGCGGGCCCGAAGGTCGCGCCCACATCCTGGCCTATGCGCGCCAGCGCTGGCCGCTGGCGGCGGTCGGTGGCAGCGCCAGCATCGGCAGCTATGCCATCGCACTGTGGGCGATGACCCGCGCCCCGGTGGCCAGCGTGGCCGCGTTGCGCGAAACATCGGTGCTGTTCGCCGCGGTGCTGGGCACGGTGTTGCTAAAGGAGAAGTTCGGCCTGCAGCGCGCCATCGGTACCGCGGTGATCGTGGCCGGC
This sequence comes from Burkholderiaceae bacterium, assembly GCA_017999135.1. Classification (GTDB taxonomy): domain Bacteria; phylum Pseudomonadota; class Gammaproteobacteria; order Burkholderiales; family Burkholderiaceae_C; genus Pseudaquabacterium. Next base: position 9,178 of record JAGOBT010000070.1, on the reverse strand, counting down.
GTGATGGCCCTGCGCCTCGGATGAAGGAGACCTGGCGATGACCTTGCCCAGCCATGTGCAGACCCTGATCGTCGGCGGCGGCATCGCCGGCTGCTCCACCGCCTACCACCTCACCCAGCTGGGCCGCACCGACGTGTTGCTGCTGGAGCAGGGCCGGCTGACCAGCGGCACCACCTGGCATGCTGCCGGCCTGGTCGGCCAGATGCGGCCCAACCGCAGCATGACCGGCATGAGCCGCTATGGCATCGACCTCTACAGCCGCCTGGAAGCCGAGACCGGTCTCGCCACCGGCTGGAAGCAATGCGGCAGCCTGAATGTGGCCCGCACGCCCGAGCGCATGCAACTGCTGCACAAGCAGGCCGCGCTGGCGCGCAGCTTCGGTGTCGAGGTGCACGTGATCAGCCCGGTCGAGGCCGGCGACAAGTGGCCGCTGATGCGCACCGACGATCTGCAGGGCGCGCTGTGGATCCCCGGCGACGGCAAGGCCAACCCGACCGACCTGACCATGTCCTTGGCCAAGGGCGCGCGCAACCGCGGTGCCAAGCTGGTCGAAGGTGTGCAGGTCACCGGCGTCTTGATCGAGGACGGAACTTCCGGCCCGCGCGTGGCCGGTGTGCACACGCTGCAGGACGGCGTGCCGGGTGTGGTGCGCTGCGAGACGCTGATCAATTGCGCCGGCCAGTGGGCACGGCAGTTCGGTGCGCTGGCCGGTGTCAACGTGCCGCTGTATTCGGCCGAGCACTTCTACATCGTCACCGACCGCATCGAAGGCGTGCACCCGATGCTGCCGGTGATGCGCGACCCCGACGGCCTGATCTACTACAAGGAGGAGGTCGGCGGCCTGGTGATGGGCGGCTTCGAGCTGGCCGCCAAGCCCTGGGCCATGGACCCCATCCCGGCCGACTTCCAGTTCCAGCTGCTCGGCGAAGACTGGGACCAGTTCGAGCCGCTGATGACCAACGCCATCCACCGCACGCCCTGCCTGGAAACCGCGCCGATCAAGATGCTGCTCAACGGGCCCGAGAGCTTCACGCCCGACGGCAACTTCATCCTGGGCGAAGCGCCGGGGCTGCGCGGCTACTTCGTCTGCGCCGGCTTCAACTCGGCCGGCATCGCCAACAGCGGCGGCGCCGGCAAGCTGATCGCCGAATGGGTGGTGGGCGGTGCCGCGCCGCAAGACCTGTGGGAAGTCGACCTCCGCCGCTTCGGTGCCTTCACCGGCAACCGCCGCGCGCTGGCCCAGCGCACGGCCGAAACCCTGGGCCTGCACTACGCCATGCGCTGGCCGCGGCAGGAACTGCAGAGCGCCCGCCCGCTGCGCACCAGCCCCCTGCATGACCGCCTGGCCGCCCGCGGCGCCGAGTTCGGCAGCAAGAACGGCTGGGAGCGGGCCAACGTGTTCCGCCCCAACGGTGTGGACAGCCTGCCGCCGCACACATTGGGAACCCCCGGCTGGCTGCCGTGGATGCAGGCCGAGCAGCACACCACCCGCACTGCCGTGGCGCTGTACGACCAGACCAGCTTCGGCAAGCTGCTTCTGCAGGGCCGTGACGCGCTGGCGGTGCTGCAGCGCCTGTGCGCCAACCAGATGGACGTGCCAGCGGGCCGGCTGGTCTACACCGCGATGCTGAACGCCCGCGGTGGGTTCGAGAGTGACTGCACCGTGCTGCGCCTGGCGGCCGACCGCTTCCTGGTGGTCACCGGCTCGGCCCAGCCGGTGCGTGATGCCGACTGGATCGGCCGCCACATCGGCGCTGACCAGCACGCGGCGCTGACCGACGTCAGCGCGCTGTGGAGCGTGCTGTCGGTCATGGGCCCGAACGCCCGCGCCCTGCTGGCCCGCCTGAGCCCCGACGACTTGTCGCCGGCCGCGCTGCCCTGGGGCCACAGCCGGGAGATCGACCTGGGCCTGGCCCGGGTGCGTGCCGCCCGCATGGCCTATGTGGGCGGGCCGGGCTACGAGCTGTATGTGCCGGTGGAGATGGCCCGCCATGTCGACATCGCGCTGCAGGAAGCCGGTGCCGACCTGGGCCTGCGCGATGCCGGCTACTGGGCGCTGGATGCGCTGCGCATCGAGGCCGGCCGCCGCGCCTGGGGCGCCGAGCTGGGGCCCGACGAGACGCCGTTCGAGGCCGGCCTGGCCGCGTTCGTCGCCTTCGACAAGGGGTGCGATTTCATCGGCCGTGATGCCCTGCTGGCCGCCCGCGGCCAGCCCCTGCGCAAGAAACTGGTCACCGTGGTGCTGGACGACCCGCAGGCCTATGCCTGGGGCGGCGAGGCGCTGACGCTCGGCGGCCAGCCGGTGGGCGAGCTCAGTTCGGCCGGCTGGAGCCCGCAGGCCGGTGCCTGTGTGGCCCTGGGCTACCTGCGCGGCGAAGCGGCCCGCCAACCGCACGCCGGCACCCCGGTGGCGGTTGACCTGTGGGGCCGGCCGGTGGCCGCCCGGGCCTGGGACACCTGGCCGCCGCCCAGGCCGCGCGCCTGACGGCCTGGCCGGCAGGCCGGGGCATCCCGGTCCTGTCAAGCTGCAGGGGCCCGACTCGGTGTACAACGCGGGTCAACCCACCCGGTCTGCCGATGCCCATGCTCCCGCAGTGTTCTCCGGACATCCTGGCCACCTGCCCCTGGATTCCGGCCTTCCGCTCCGACGACCTCGATGAGGTGCGCCAGTTCTTCGGCGATGTCGGCGGGTCGAAGGCCCGTGTCGCCCATGGCCGACAGCCGATGGCCTGCGAGGCACGTCGCGTCGAGGGCCAGCGCATGTCGATCGGCACCACCTCGGCGGCGGTCGGGCAGACGGCGCGCTGGCTGGTCGACGGGCCGGTGTTCCAGTTGTCGGTGCCGGCGGGCAGCCAGTACCGCACCGGCCGGCAGGTGTCGCCGCCCACCGGCCCGGGTGCCGTGGTGGTGGTGCCCGGGGCGTGGGAATGGTCGCGCACCAGCCCGGCCGGCAGCGTGCTGGCCTTGGTGGTGGAGCCCGGCGCCCTGCAGGACGAGTTGCGGGCGCTGCGGCCCGACGCCGGCGGCAGCCTGCCGCGCCGGCTGGTGGCGCGCAACATCGCGCCCGACCGACAGGCCCGGCTGATCGCCGCCGCCGCGGCCGTGGCCCAGGCCACCCGGCCCGGGGCCGATCCGCAGCATCTGCAACTGGCTGAGGCGCGGCTGCTGGCCGAAGCCGTGCACCTGCTGCCCGACAGCCCGGCACCGGCGTCGCCGGCCGATCTCAGCGAGCAGCGGGTGCGCGATCTGGAAGGCTGGATCGAAACCCACTTGGCCGAGCCGATCACGCTTGGCACGCTGTGCCGTCAGGCCGGCGTGGGCGCGCGCTGCCTGCAGCGTGCCTTCGAGCACCGGCGCGGCATGTCGCCGATGCGCTTTGTTGCCGAGCGGCGGCTGGCCGCCACGCACCAGGCGCTGCTGCGCGCTGGCCCGGGTGCCAGCGTGACCGGCATCGCGCTGGCCAACGGCTTCGACCACGTGGGCCGCTTCGCCCAGCTGTACCGGCAGGTGTTCGGCGAATTGCCCTCGCACACGCTGGCCCGTCCGCGCCGCCGTTGACCGGCCGTGCGCGGGCCGGGCTGCGGGCCGGGTTGCGTGCCGGTCAGGGCTGGCTGATCTTCAGCAGCCGGCCGGCCTGCACCGCCATTTCGGCAAAGTGCAGCCGGTCGGTGGGGCTGGCGGCGCTGCGGGCGGCGGCCTCCAGCCGGGTCTTCAGCCCCGGCAGGCTGTTGCGCAGCCACGGGATGAACACGCTGTCGTCGCCGGTTTCCACCAGCGCCCGCGCCGAGCTGCCCGGCATCGGCAGCATGTCGATCACCGCCTTGGCCTCGGCGGCTTCGCCGGCGCCGCCCTTGGCCCAATCCCGCAGCAGCGTCTGGGCCGCCGCCATGTAGCCGCGCTGCAGCGCCCGCTGAGTGGGCGTGGCCGTCTTCAGTTGGCCCCACACCGCGGTGCTGAGATCGTGCCCGAAGTCTTGCGGCGCATAGGCCGACGGGTTGTCGCGCTGCTGGGCTTCCAGCAGGGCCACGGTGCTGCCGCTCAGCAGGTCGGTGATCAGTCCGGCCTGCAGGCGGTCGACGGCGGTGTTGGCGCCAAACACCGCCACCCGCTCGGCGACGGCAGTTGCCGCATAGGGTTCGAGGGAAGTCGCGCCTTCGCCCGCCAGGTAGCGCACCGCTTCGCGCTGTTCGGCCGCGGGCACCAGGCGCGGGCGCGGGCCCTCGCCGGCGCCCATGGCCGGCATCACGCCCGCCACCAGGCGCTGCACCGATTGCAGCAGCGCCACATGGTGGCCGAGTACCACACCATAGGTGGCCGCATACAGCTTGGCGTCGCCGCCGGTGCCGGCGTCCAGCCGGTTCAGCGATCGCAGCAGGTTGGCCACGCCCAGGCGGGTGGCGGCCACGCGCTCGGCGCCGGTGTTCTCGGTCTGCACCCGCGGGTCGCGGCCGAAGCGGGCGATCAGTTCGCCGCTTTCCTCGCTGCCCCAGAAGAGCTGCCGGTCGCGGCTGAAGGTCTCGGCAAAGGCGGCCAGTTCGCGCCGCTCGCTGGCGGGGTCGGTGCCGAACACGCCATAGCCGTAGCGGATGGCGGCCCGGTCATAGGCGCCGATCTTGCTGAACAGCTGGGTGACGCCGTCGCCGGGCTGGGCCGCCTGGTTGAAGCGGCCGTAGGCCATGATCGAGCTGTTGGGACCGAAGCGGTTGGCGAACTCGGGCTGCCGCATCTGTTGCACCGAGTACGCGGTCGATGCCAGCTGGTTGTGCATCAGCCCCAGCGTGTGGCCCACCTCGTGCGCCACCGCATAGGCCAGGATCTGGCCGGCCTTGTCGTCGGACAGTGGCAGCCGCGGCGCGGCCGGGTCCACGCCCGAGCCGCCAAACGCCGCCCAGTAGTACTTGCTGAAGTAGTCGATCACCGACGGCCACACCACGATGTGGGCCGACAGCGTCTCGCCCGAGCGTGGGTCGGCCACCCGCGGGCCCATGGCGTTGACATGTTCCTCGGGCAGCCAGCGGATCACGTTGATCGTCACGTCCTCGGGTGACCAGTCGGGGTCCTGCTCGGGCGTGGGCGCGTCCAGCACGCGGATGGCGTTGCGGAAGCCGATGGCTTCGAACACCGGCAGCCACTGCAGCACGCCGGCGGTGATGTGCGGCTTCCAGCGCTCGGGGATGCCGCGCCCCAGGTAGTAGGTGATGGGCTTGATCGGGTCGCTGACGGCGGCCGCCGGGTCGGCCTTCTCCAGCCGGAAGCGGCCGATCAGCACCTGCTTGTCCTGTGCCACGCCGGTGCCGGGCTCGAAGGCGGTGTATTCGGACGTGAAGTAGCCCACCCGCGGGTCGGCCGGTCGCGCGGCCATCGGCTTCTCGGGCAGGAACACGATGGAATGGCCCAGCACCACCGACACCGGCCGCGGGCCGTCGGCCTGCGCCGCCGGCGCCACGCCCAGGAAGGTGAGATGGCTGCGCACGTTCAACGCGTCGCCGCGCACCCGCACCCGCTCGATGAACGACTTGCTCGGGTCCACCGCCATCGGCACCACGCCGGTCTTGGCCACGACGGTGCGGCCGGTGACAGCCGGGATGTCGTTGGAGAAGGTGGCGGTCACGTCGATCAGCAGCGTGCCATCGGGCTGCAGCCCCACGATCGGGAAGCTGGCGATGATGGCGCCGGTCTCGGTGCTGCTGATCGCCACCTCGATCGGGCGCAGCGCGGCGGTTCTGCACCGTGCTCATGTCGCGCACATGCACCAGGTTGCCCACCCGCTCCAGGCGGGCCAGCGCATGGCCCACCTCCAGCGCCCGGGCCACCAGGCCAGCGGGCACGCCCACCACCTCGGTGTACCAGAGCACCGGCTTACCCAGCGTGCCCGGCGGCAGCACCACCAGGGTGCTGGCCCCCTTGCGGAAGGCCGTCAGGCGGCCGCTGCCGATGAGTTCGGCACCCTGCAGCGGGTTGTCAGCCTCGGCTGCTGCGGCGGGTGGGTTGGCGGCCTGGGCCCAGGTGGTGGCGGGTACACAGGCCAGGGCCGCCAGCGTGGCGGCGATCAGGGGCAGGGCAGGCTTCATGCGGCGTCCGGCAGTCAAGTTCGGGATGGGGGCTGCGTGGCGCATGGGCCCGCCCGCCGGACGTTAGGTCAAGCCCCTGCGCGGCGGCTATCCGATTTGCGAAGCCCGCCGCCTGGCAGCCTGGCGCGGCACCTGGCCTCAGCCGGTGTTGCGCAACCCCGCCGCCACGCCGTTGATCGACAGGTGGATGCCGCGCTGCAGCCGCTCGTTCTCGGGCGCGCCTTCCTTGCGGTGGCGGTAGCGGCGCATCAGTTCCACCTGCAGGTGGTTCAGCGGGTCCAGGTACGGAAAGCGGTGCTCGATGCTGCGCGCCAGCGCCGGGTTGCTCTGCAGCCGCTCGGCTTCACCGGTGATCTGCGACAGCGCGTCGTGCGTGCGTTCCCATTCGGCCTTGATGGCGCTGAAGATGCGCTTGGCCAGCTTCTGGTCTTCGACCAGCTCGCAGTAGCGCGCCGCAATGCGCAGGTCGCTCTTGGCCAGCACCATGTCCAGGTTGCTCAGCAGGGTGCGGAAGAACGGCCACTGCTTGTGCATCTTCTGCAGCAGCCTGAGTTTCTCGTCGCGCCCGTCGCCCGTGCCCAGGAAGGCGTCGATGGCCGAGCCGAAGCCGCACCAGCCCGGCAGCGCCACCCGGCACTGGCCCCAGCTGAAGCCCCAGGGAATGGCGCGCAGGTCCTCGATGGCCCGGGTGGCCTTGCGGCTGGCTGGCCGGCTGCCGATGTTCAGCTCGGCGATCTCGCGGATCGGCGTGGCAGCGAAGAAGTAGTCGGTGAAACCCGGCGTCTCGTAGACCAGCCGGCGGTAGCCGGCGTAGCTGGCGTCGCTGATGGCCGCCGCCGCGTCCAGAAACGCCTTGGGCGCGCCTGACTTGCTGCCGCTGGTGTGCAGCAGCGTGGCCTCCAGCGTGGCGGCCACCAGCGTCTCCAGGTTGCGGCGGCCGATCTCGGGGTTGGCGTACTTGCTGCCGATCACCTCGCCCTGCTCGGTCAGGCGGATCTGGCCGTTCACCGTGCCCGGCGGCTGCGCCAGGATGGCCTGGTAGCTGGGGCCGCCGCCACGGCCCACCGTGCCGCCGCGGCCATGGAACAGCCGCAGCGTGATGCCGTGCTGTTCACGCAATGGGCCGAACAGGCCCACCAGCGCCAGCTCGGCCCGGTACAGCTCCCAGTTGCTGGTGAAGAAGCCGCCGTCCTTGTTGCTGTCGGAATAGCCCAGCATGATGTCCTGCTCGCCACCGCTGCGCACCACCAGGTCGGTGATGCCGGGCAGGGCGTAGAAGGTACGCATGATCGGCTCGGCCTGGCGCAGATCACCGATGGTCTCGAACAGCGGCACCACGATCAGCGCGTTCACCGCGCCGGTGTCCAGCGTGCCGCCCTGCAGTACACCCCCATTCGGGCCGGCCAGCAGGCCGCATTCCTTCTGCAGCAGCAGCACCTCCAGCAGGTCGCTCACGCTCTCGGTGTGGCTGATGATGTAGTGGCGCAGCGCGGCGCGGCCGTAGCGCGCCAGCATGGTCTTAGCGGTCTCGAAGATGGCCAGCTCGCTGCGCGCCAGGTCGCTGTAGGCGGCGCCGTGCACCCGCAGCGGGCGGGCGTCGTTCAGCAGGCCCATCAGCAGGGCGCGCTTGGCGTCTTCGTCCAGCGCGCTGTAGTCGGGGTGCAGGCGCGCCTCGCGCAGCAGCTCGGCCACCACCGCCTCGTGCTTGTCGCTGCTCTGGCGCAGGTCCACCGTGGCCAGGTGGAAGCCGAACACCTGCACTGCACGCATCAGCGGCGCCAGCCGGGGCGCCACCAAGGCCTGGGCATGGTGGCGCTTCAGGCTGTCGGCGATCACGCCCAGGTCGGCCAGGAACTGCGCCGGGCTGGTGTAGGCGTTCTGCGGCTGCACCGCATGGCGCAGCGCCTCGGTGCCGGTCAGGTTGTGCAGCGTGGCGGCCAGGCGGGCATAGATGCCCACCAGGGCGCGGCGGTAGGGCTCGTCCTCGCGGTGCGGGTTCTTGTCGGGTGATGCGTCGGCCAGGGCCGCCATCTCGGGCGTGACGCCGGCCAGCATCTGGCTGATCGACAGCTCGGCGCCCAGCGCATGCACCTCGGTCAGGTAGAAGCGCAGCGCCACCTCGCTCTGCCGCGCCAGCGCCATCTGCAGGGTGTCGGCCGTCACGTTGGGGTTGCCGTCGCGGTCGCCGCCGATCCACTGGCCCATGCGCAGGAAGCTGGGCACCGCAAAGCCGGCCAGGTGCTCCTCGATCTCGGCATACAGCCGGGGGATCTGGCGCAGGAAGGTGCTCTGGTAGTAGCTCAGCGCGTTCTCGATCTCGTCGGCCACCGTCAGCTTGGTGTAGCGCAGCATGCGGGTCTGCCACAGCTGGGTGATGCGGGCGCGCATCAGGGCTTCGTTGGCGGCACGCTCGCGGTCGGTGGGCAGCTCGTCGCGCACGCCGATCAGTTCGGCGATGGCGCGCTCGGCGTCCAGGATGCTCTTGCGCTGCACCTCGGTGGGGTGGGCGGTCAGCACCGGGCTGATGTAGGCCTGGGTCAGCATCTGCGCCACGTCGGCCGATCGCACGTCGGCCTTGTGCAGGCGCTCGAAGCTCAGCGCCAGGCTGCCGTCCTGCTGGTGGCCCTGCCGTTCATGGTGCTGGCGGCGGCGCACGTGGTGGCGGTCTTCGGCGATGTTGGCCAGGTGGCTGAAGTAGCTGAAGGCGCGGATCACGCTCACCGTCTGGTCGGCCGACAGATTCTTCAGCAACCGGTCGAGCACCCGGCCGGCCGAGGCGTCCTTCTTCAGCCGGTAGCCCACGCTGAGCTGGCGCACCCGTTCGATCAGCTCGAAGGCCTCCTTGCCCTCCTGCTCGCGGATGACGTCACCCAGCAGCCGGCCGAGTAACCGGATGTCGTCCATCAGCGCCCGGTTCTTGGCGGCGGCGTCGCCTGCATCGGCCAGTTTCAAAGCGGGCGTTGGCCGGGCGAGCGGTCGGGCAGGGCGCTTCTTGGGGGTGGCAGAACTTGGCATGGTCAGGCTCCTGGGACGTAACTATGTTACCCAACGGCAATCTGGGCGGCCGCCGGGCGGGTGCGGCCGTTGGTGGCTTCAGCCACCACGGC
>JAGOBT010000592.1 GCA_017999135.1 Burkholderiaceae bacterium | reverse complement strand
GGCGGCGCTCACGCTGCAGGGCCATGTGTTCGAGACCATCGACCTGGAGCCGGTGGCCGGCTACGGCGGCCGGCCGGTCAATCTGCTGGTGCTGCTGGACCGCGACGGCGTGTTTCTGGACGTGCGGTTGCTGTCGCACAGCGAGCCCCTGTTCACCTCGCCGCAAGGCACGGCGGTGCTGGCGGCGTTTGCGCAGCAGTACCGGGGCCTGTCGCTGCACCACGACATCCAGGTGCTCAGCGCGTCGGCCCAGCGCCAGGTGACCGAGACCAGCGCCGGGCTGCACGGCGTGCTGACCGGCACCGTGTCGGCGCTGGCCATCGACCGCGCGGTGCTGGAATCGGCCGCGCAGCTGGCGCGCCTGCGCGCCCAGGCCGACAGCGGCCAACCCGCCGCCGCCGCCCCGCGTGGCCCCGACGACCGCTACCGCAAGACCGGCTGGAACGCGCTGGTGGGCCTGGGCCTGGTGCAGCCCTGGCGGCTGAGCAACCGGCAGGTGCAGGCCGCCTTCGACAACGGCCCCGCCGCCTGGCGCGACCCGGGCGGGCGCAGCTGGCCCGACGGCCCGGCAGTCGATCTGTGGATCGCCCTGGCCGGCCTGCCGCAGGCCGGGCGCAACCTGTTCGATGCCGCCGGCTGGCAGCAGGTGCGCGCCGCCCGCCAGCAGGGCCAAACCGTGCTGCTGGTGCTGGACGGCGGGCGCTACCCGGTGGCTGCCACCGCAGCGCCAGACGCCGCCCGCGCTGCGGTGCTGCAGCTGCGCCAGCAGGGCCGGTTGTTCACGCTGAAGCCGCTGCCCTGGACCGGCGGCATGGCGCTGTCGGGCACCCGATCGGGCGTGCCCAAGGACGCCGTGCCGCAGCTGTTCACCGTCGCCCCGGCAGCCGACGGCACCCGCCTGGATGCCGAGCAGCCGCTGGACCTGCTGCTGGCCGTGCAGCGCGGCGGCACCGAGCCCGGCAGCGCCGTGCAGGTGGCCATGCAGCGCCCGTTCAGCGTGCCCGACGTGGCCAGCTGGCGGCCGCAGACCGAGCCACCGGCCTGGCAGGCCGGCTGGGCGCGGCGCACGGTCGACCTGGCGGTGCTGGCCGCCGGCCTGGTGGTGCTGGTGGTGGCGCTGGCCCGGCAGCGCTGGCTGACTGCCCGGTCTGCGACGTCGGCCCGGCCGGGCCGGCTGGCGGCCTTCCGCACCGGCTACCTGCTGTTCACGCTGGGCTTCATCGGCTGGTGGGCGCAAGGGCAGCTGAGCATCGTGTCGGTCACCGCCGCCATCGAGGCCGGCGTGGCCGGCCGCGCGCTCGACTTCCTGCTGACCGACCCGGTGGCGCTGCTGCTGTGGGCTTTCACCGGCGCCACGTTGCTGGTGTGGGGCCGCGGCACCTTCTGCGGCTGGTTGTGCCCCTTCGGCGCGCTGCAGGAACTGGCCAGCCAGCTGGCGCGCCGCCTGGGCCTGCGCCAGCGCCCCCTGCAACGCCGGCTGGACCAGCGGCTGAAGTGGCTGAAGTACGGCGTGCTGGCGGTGCTGTGCAGCGGCGCCGCGCTGGCTGCCGGCTGGACCGACACGGCGGTGGAGGTGGAGCCGTTCAAGACCGCCATCAGCCAGACCTTCCAGCGTGACTGGCCCTACGTGGCCTGGGCGCTGGCCTGCGTGGGCGCCAGCGTGCTGGTGTTCCGCGGCTACTGCCGCTACCTGTGCCCGCTGGGCGCGGCGCTGGCGCTGCTGGACGTGCTTCGGCGCTGGGCGTGGATCCCCCGGCGGGCGGAATGCGGCACACCCTGCCAGACCTGCCGCCACCGCTGCAGCTACCAGGCCATCACCCCGGCCGGCACGGTGCAGTACGCCGAGTGCTTCCAGTGCCTGGACTGCGTGGCCATCCACCAGGATGTGCAGCAATGCCTGCCGCTGCTGCAGCAGGCGCAGCGGGTGATCCCGATCGGGGTGGCGCGGTGAGCGGCGGCCGGCGCCAGTGGCTGCGCTGCGCGCTGGGTCTGGGCGCGAGCTTGGCCGTGGGCCAGGCACAGGCCGCCAGCGGGCTGCAGTGGCGGGAGCGCGCGCTGCTGGGCTTCGGCACCACGCTGTGGCTGCGCGCCGGCCATGCCGACGGTGCCCGGACCGATGCCGCGCTGGACGCCGCGGTGGCCCGGCTGCGCCGCCTGGAGGCGCAGTGCAGCCTGTTCAACCCCGCCAGCGCGCTGTGCCGGCTGAACCGCGACGGCTGGCTCGACGACCCCGACCCGGCCCTGGTCGACCTGTTGCAGCAGGCCCTGGCGGTGTCGGCACGCTGCCAGGGCGCCTTCGACGTGACGGTGCAACCGCTGTGGGCCGCGTGGCAGCAGGCCAGCGCCGCCGGCCGCGCGCCCACGCCGGCCGAGCTGGCCGCAGCGCGGGCGCGGGTGGACTGGCGCGCGCTGCAGGTCTCGGCGCGGCAAATCCGCCTGGCGCGGCCAGGCATGGCACTGACGCTCAACGGCATCGCCCAGGGCTTTGCGGCCGACCAGGCGCGGCAGGCGCTGCAGCAGCACGGCATTGCCCATGCGCTGCTGGACACCGGCGAATGGGCGCCGTTGGGCCAGTCGCCCGATGGCCAGCCCTGGCAGCTGGGCCTGGCCGACCCGCGTGACAGCGCGCGGCTGCTGCGCCAGCTGCAGGCCGGTGGCCGCGGCATCGCGGTGTCGACCGATGCGACCCTGCGTTTCGGCGCCGGCCACCGCGACCACCACATCCTCGATCCCCGCAGCGGCCGGT
>JAGOBT010000591.1 GCA_017999135.1 Burkholderiaceae bacterium | reverse complement strand
CCTCGGCGTGGCGCGCGCCGCGCTGGCGCAGTTCAACAAGGCCAAGAGCCAGGGCGCGTCGACCATCACCATGCAGGTGGCGCGCAACTTCTACCTGAGCACCGAGAAGACCTTCACCCGCAAGATCTACGAGATCCTGCTGGCACTGAAGATCGAGCGGCAGTTGAGCAAGCCGCAGATCCTGGAGGTCTACATGAACCAGATCTTCCTGGGGCAGCGGGCCTACGGCTTTGCGGCGGCGGCCGACATCTACTTCGGCAAGCCGCTGGCCGACCTGACGGTGGCCGAGGCCGCCATGCTGGCCGGCCTGCCGCAGGCGCCCAGCGCCTACAACCCGGTCAGCAACCCCAAGCGGGCCACGCGGCGGCAGCAGTACATCATCGACCGCATGGAGACCAACGGTTTCATCACCGAAGAGCAGGCCATCGCCGCCCGCGCCGAGGCGCTGAAGCTGCGCACACCCACCGACGCCGTGGTGCACGCCGAATACGTGGCCGAGTCGGTGCGCCAGCTGGTGCAGGCCCAGTACGGCGCAGAAACCACCACCCGCGGCCTGAACGTGCAGGTGACGGTGAACGCCGCCGACCAGGCCGTGGCCTACCGTGCCCTGCGCCGTGGCCTGCTGGACTATGAACGCCGCCAGCACTACCGCGGCCCCGAGGACCGCATCGACCTGCCGGCGCAGGCCGACGCCGCCACGCTGGACACCCGCATCGCCGAGGCCCTGGCCGACCACCCCGACAACGACGAGCTGAAGGCCGCCGTGGTGCTGGAAGCCTCGCCCAAGAAGGTGGTGGCGGTGCTGCAGTCGGGCGAGAGCATCACCGTCACCGGTGACGGCCTGAAGCCGGTGACCAGCGGCCTGGCCGACAACGCCGAGGCGCAGAAGCAGATCCGCCGCGGCGCAGTGGTGCGCGCGGTGCGCGGCCCCAAGGGCGACTGGACACTGACCCAGCAGCCCGAGGTGGAAGGCGCCTTCGTGGCGATGGAGCCGCGCACCGGCGCCATCCGCGCGCTGGTGGGCGGGTTCGATTTCGGCAAGAGCAAGTTCAACCATGTCACCCAGGCCTGGCGGCAGCCGGGCTCCAGCTTCAAGCCCTTCATCTACTCGGCCGCGCTGGAGCGGGGCTTCACGCCCAACACGGTGGTCAACGATGCGCCGCTGTTCTTCGACGCCGGCACCACCGGCAGCCAGCCCTGGGAGCCGAAGAACTACGACGGCAAGTTCGACGGCCCGATGCCGCTGAAGACGGCGCTGGCCAAGTCGAAGAACATGGTCTCGATCCGGGTGCTGCAGTCCACCGGCGTGCAGTTCGCGCAGGACTGGGTCACCCGCTTCGGCTTCGAGGCCGAGAAGCACCCGGCCTACCTGACGATGGCACTGGGCGCCGGCTCGGTCACGCCACTGCAGATGGCCAGCGCCTACAGCGTGTTCGCCAACGGCGGTTACCGCGTCAACCCGGTGCTGATCACCCGCATCACCGACAACCGGGGCAAAGTGCTCCTGCAGACGAGCCCGCCGCCCATCGATGAATCAATGCGCGCCATCGACGCCCGCAATGCCTTCGTCATGAGCCAGCTGCTGGGCGAGGTGACGCGCTCGGGCACGGCAGCCAAGGTGTACGCCACCTTCAAGCGCATGGACCTGGCCGGCAAGACCGGCACCACGAATGATTCGATGGACGCCTGGTTCGCCGGCTACCAGCCCAACCTGGCCGCAGTGGTGTGGATCGGCTACGACAACCCGCGCAAGTTGGGCGACCGTGAGACCGGCGGCGGCCTGGCCCTGCCGGTGTGGATGGAGTACATGGCCCACGCCCTGCGCAACCTGCCCCAGCAGGTGCCCGAGGTGCCCGAAGGCCTGATGCAGCAGGGCAGCGACTGGGTGTTCGACGAATTCGGCGGCGGCGCCGGCATCAGCAGCGTGGGCCTGGACGACAAGCTGCCCGAACCGCCCACCGAAGGCGAGCGCAAGAGCATCCTCGACCTGTTCAGGTGAGCCCGGACCGAGCGAGCCCCTGCGGGCTCGCGAGTGCCTGGCGAACGCTCTGCCGGCATGCTTGCCGGCAAGCACCTGGCTCACGGCGTGAAGGTCAGCGCTTGCCCGGTCTGCGCGCTGGCGTGCTGCGACAGCGCGGCGAAGAATTCGGTGCCATCGCGGGTGTCGCGCCACTGCCCGTCCACAAAGCGGTAGTGGTGGCCACCCGCACGTGCGGCCAGCCAGATCTCATGCAGCGGCGGCTGGGTGTTCAGGATGATCTTGCTGCCCCCGGGCAAGCTCAGCTCCAGCAGGCCGCCGGTGCGCTGGCTGTCGATGTCGACCACATCGTCATCCAGCCAGCGGTCGACCATGGCCTCCACCCGGGCCAGCACGGCATGGGCGAGCTGGTGGAATTCGCTGTCGGACAGCGCCCGCGCGGCAGGAGTGGTCGAGGTCATGGTGCATAGAATCCGGCAATGGAATTGCGATCGAGTTTAGCGAGCCGGGCTGCCCTGCTGCTGGGCATGCTCTTTGGCCTGGCGACGGCCGGCGCAGCCTTGTCGGGATGCGGCCAGAAGGGCCCGCTCACCCTGCCCAAACCTCCAGCTGGCGCCGCCTCCGCGCCCACCCAATGACCCAAGAATCCCTGCCCGGCGCGCCGCATCTGGCCCGCCGGGGTGCCGACTTGTGGCTGGACGGCGTGCGCCTGTCCGACCTGGCTGCTGAATACGGCACCCCTCTGTACGCCTATTCACGCAGCGCCATGC
>JAGOBT010000590.1 GCA_017999135.1 Burkholderiaceae bacterium | reverse complement strand
GCCTCGCTGCGGAAGCACGGCGTGTGGCCAGTCAGCTTGATCGGCAGTTGCTCGGGCTGCAGGATGGTGTCGGCCACGGTGTTGGTGAGCGTCACTTCCGACGTGGGGATCAGGTACCACTTGTTGCCGGCGGCGTCGCCGTCGCCCGACGTGACATGGAACAGGTCCTGCGCGAACTTGGGCAACTGCCCGGTGCCCACCAGTGCCTTGGCCTGCACCATGTAAGGCGTGTAGCACTCGGTGTAGCCATGTGCCTGGGTGTGCATGTCCAGCATCAGCTGCGCCAGCGCCCGGTGCAGCCGCGCCACCGGGCCACGCATGAAGCTGAAGCGGGCGCCGCTCAGCTGCACGCCGGTCTCGAAGTCCAGGCCCAGCGGGGCGCCCAGATCGACGTGGTCCTTCACCGGGAAGTCGTAGTGGCCGGGCGTGCCCCAGCGCCGCACCTCCTGGTTGCCGGTCTCGTCCGGCCCGCGCGGCACGCCGTCGTCGGGCAGGTTGGGGATGCCCATCAGCAGGCCCTGCAGCTCGGCCTGCAGCGCGTCCAGGCGCTCGGCGCCCTGCTTCATGCTGTCGGCGATGCCGGCCACTTCCGCCATCAGGGCCGGCACGGCGCTGGCGTCGCCGCCCTTGCTGGCCTGACCCTTGGCCTGGCCGATCTGCTTGCTCAGGCTGTTGCGGCGGGCCTGCAACTCTTCGGTGCGGGTCTGCAGGGTCTTGCGTTCGGCTTCCAGGGCGCTGAAACGCGCCACGTCCAGGTAGGGCTGCGGGGTCTTGCGCGCCTCCAGGGCAGCCAGCACCGTGGGCAGGTCGCGGCGCAGTTGGTTGATGTCGAGCATGGGTCGGTCCTGGTCTTGTCTTGCAGTGTGGAAACGGCACCGCGTGGGTGCCGTTCAACGTGTGGGGGGTGTGGATGTCACGTGAGCGGCGGCCTCAGGATCGCGAGGCGGAGAACTCGCTCATGGACTTGTCGCCCAGCCCCTTGGGCAGCGGGAAGTGCACAGTCTCTTCCACGCCGGCCATGCGGCGCACGCTGGTGGCGCCCAGCGCCTTCAGGCGGGCGATCACCTGCTGCACCAGGATGTCGGGTGCCGAGGCGCCGGCTGTCAGGCCCACGCGCGGGCGGCCCTCGAACCACTGCGGCTGCAGGTCTTCGGCCATGTCGACCATGTAGGACGGCGTGTCCAGCCGCTCGGCCAGCTCACGCAGGCGGTTGCTGTTGCTGCTGGTGGGGCTGCCCACCACGATGACGATGTCGACCTGCGGCGCCATGATCTTGATGGCGTCCTGGCGGTTCTGGGTGGCGTAGCAGATGTCCTGCTTCTTCGGCTCACGCACATGCGGGAACACCCGCTTCACCTCGGCCAGGATGGCGCCGGCGTCGTCCACGCTCAGGGTGGTCTGCGTCACCACCGCCAGCTGGCGGCCACGTGGCTGCACCTTCTGCACGTCAGCCACGTCTTCCACCAGGTAGATGCCGTCGCTGAGCTGCCCCATGGTGCCTTCCACCTCGGGGTGGCCCTTGTGGCCGATCATGATGAACTCGAAGCCTTCCTTGGCGAGCTTGGCCACCTCGACATGCACCTTGGTCACCAGCGGGCAGGTGGCGTCGAAGACCTGGAAGCCGCGGCGGTCGGCCTCGGCACGCACCTCGCGGCTGACGCCATGCGCGCTGAACACCAGCGTGGCGCCGGGCGGCACGTCGGCCAGGTCTTCGATGAAGATGGCGCCCTTGGTCTTGAGGTCGTTCACCACATAGGTGTTGTGCACGATCTCGTGACGCACGTAGATGGGCGCGCCGAAGCGGGTGATGGCGCGCTCGACGATCTCGATGGCGCGGTCGACACCGGCGCAGAAGCCGCGCGGCTCGGCCAGCAGCACGTCATGGACCAGGTGTTGCTCGGTGGCGGGCGGGGTGTTCATCTCACAGCACTCCGATGACCTGCACTTCAAAGGTGACCGGCTGGCCGGCCAGCGGGTGGTTGAAGTCGAACAGCAGCCAATCTTCGGCTTCTTCACGCACCACGCCGGCGTACTGGCCGCTGCCGTCGGGCGTGGGGAACTGCACCACATCGCCCACGTGGTACTCGGCGTCGCGGTCACCCAGTTCAGCCAGCAGGCTGCGCTTCACGCGTTGCAGCATCTGCGGGTTGCGTTCGCCGAAGGCTTCACCGGCAGCCAGGGCGAAGGTGGTCCGCGCGCCCTCGGTCAGGCCCAGGAGGCGGCGCTCCATGGCGGGTGCCAGCTGGCCGGCCCCCAGGGACAGCGTGGCGGGCTTGTCGGCGAAGGTGTTGATCACATCCGCGCCGTCGGGGCCGGCCAGGCGGTAGTGCAGGGTCAGGAATGACCCCTCCTGAATGGTGTTCACGCCAATGGGGGTGCTGAAGGGGGATCTGAAGGGGGATGCCACGCCACCTGGGCGGCGCATAGACTCACTCGGCATTCTATGGGCCCAGGCCCGCCGCGGCCCTGCCGCCCCTGCACAACACCACCATGTCGATCAAGGATCTGCCTGTTGCGTCCCGCCCGCGTGAAAAGCTGCTGCAGCACGGCGTCGCCAGCCTGGCCGACGCCGAACTGCTGGCGCTGCTGCTGCGCACCGGCCTGCGCGGCCAGGGCGTGCTGCAGCTGGCCGAAGGCGTGCTGGCCCGCATGGGCGGCTATGCCGGCCTGCTGCAGGCCGGCGCCAATGATCTGAAGGGCATCAAGGGCCTGGGCCCGGCCAAGCGGGCCGAACTGGCGGCGGTGGTCGAGATGGCCCGCCG
>JAGOBT010000589.1 GCA_017999135.1 Burkholderiaceae bacterium | reverse complement strand
AGCAGGTCGATGTAGTGGCTGGCCTGGTTCATGAACGCGCCGCCGTCGAATTCCCAGGTGCCGCGCCAGGCGGCCGAGTCGTAGTAGCTCTGCGGCCGGCTCCAGAACACATTGACCGTGACCATGTACAACCGGCCGAAGCGCCCGGCCTGCAGCGCCTGGCGCAGCAGCTGCAGCGTGCGGTTGCGGCGGTTCTGCTTGACGACGAACAGCCGCACCCGGGCTTCGTCGCAGGCCTTGACCATCGCCAGGCCGTCGGCCCAGCGGGTGGCCATCGGTTTCTCGGTCATCACATGCAGGCCGGCCTGGGCGGCGTCGATCACCTGGCGGGCATGCAGGCCGCTGGGCGTGGCCAGCACCACGCAATCGGCGCTTGACTCGGCCAGCATCTGTTCGTAGCGGGCAAACCCGCTGGCGCCGGTCTTCTGCACGGCCGCGGCCAGCGCGGCGGGGTCGGAATCGCACACCGCCACCAGTTCGGCCCGGTCGGCATGGCGGGCGATCGAATCCATGTGGTTGGCCGCGATGCGGCCGCAGCCGGCCAGGGCAAAGCGCAGCTTGCGGTCGGTGATGGCGGGGTGCTGAAGGTGCATGGATGGGGGGCGGGCGCCGGCATGGGCGGCGGCGCTGCAGGGCGCGGGCCGGCGGCCCAGGGTGCGCAATTATCGCGCAGGGGTCCGACGGGCTGGGCCAGTGGCCGTACACGGCGGCGCACTGCCTACAATTTGCGGTTTTCCCTGAGCCCGGCCCGCCCCATGACCACCCCCCACGCCCCGCATGCCCACACACCCGAGCCGGGAGCCGACGAGAACAAGCTGGTGACCGAGCGGCGCGAGAAGCTGGCCGCGCTGCGCGCCCAGCACCAGGCCGCCGGCACAGCCGTCTTTCCCAACGACTTCAAGCCCACGCACCACGCGGCCGACCTGCAGGCGCAATACGGCGCGCTGGAGAACGACGCGCTGGAGCCGCAAGGCATCGCCGTGGCGCTGGCCGGCCGCATGATGCTCAAGCGCATCATGGGCAAGGCCAGCTTTGCCACGGTGCAAGATGGCTCGTTTGGCACCACCCACGGCCGCATCCAGCTGTTCATCAGCCGCGACGCGCTGGGCGAGGCGGCGTATGACGCCTTCAAGCACAGCG
Organism: Burkholderiaceae bacterium; assembly: GCA_017999135.1. Taxonomy (GTDB): domain Bacteria; phylum Pseudomonadota; class Gammaproteobacteria; order Burkholderiales; family Burkholderiaceae_C; genus Pseudaquabacterium. The sequence continues at coordinate 1,624 of JAGOBT010000589.1, read as the reverse complement.
ACCTGGGCGACATCCTGGGCGCGGCCGGCACGCTGTTCAAGACCCGCACCGGCGAGCTGTCGGTCAAGGTGACCAGCCTGCGCCTGCTGACCAAGAGCCTGCGCCCGCTGCCCGACAAGTTCCACGGCATGGCCGACCAGGAGCAGAAGTACCGCCAGCGCTATGTCGACCTGATCGCCGACGAGCATGCGCGCACCCGCTTCGTGGCACGCAGCAAGGCCGTCAGCTCGATCCGCGGCTTCATGGTCGAGCACGGCTTCCTGGAGGTGGAGACGCCGATGCTGCACCCCATCCCCGGCGGTGCCAATGCCAAGCCCTTCATCACCCACCACAACGCGCTGGACCAGCAGATGTTCCTGCGCATCGCGCCCGAGCTGTACCTGAAGCGCCTGCTGGTGGGCGGCTTCGAGCGGGTGTTCGAGATCAACCGCAACTTCCGCAACGAGGGGATCAGCGTCCGCCACAACCCCGAGTTCACGATGATGGAGTTCTATGCGGCCTACTGGACGCACCATGATCTGATGGACTTCACCGAATCGCTGCTGCGCCATGCCGCGGTGGCCGCCACCGGCTCGGCCGCGGTCACCTACGCCGGCAAGCCGGTGGCGCTGGACCAGCCGTTTGCCCGCCTGAGCGTGCGCGACAGCCTGGTGGTGCATGCCGGCCTGACGCCGGAACAGGCCGACTCCGCCGACGCCGTGCACGCCGCACTGAAGGCCCTGGGCGAGGAGCCACCCAAGCACTGGGGCCTGTCGCAGCTGCAGTTCGGCCTGTTCGAGGCGGCGGTGGAAGACAAGCTCTGGCAGCCCACCTTCATCATCGACTACCCGGTGGAAGTGAGCCCGCTGGCCCGCGCATCCGACAGCAACCCGGCCATCACCGAGCGCTTCGAGCTGTTCATCACCGGCCGCGAGTTCGGCAACGGCTTCAGTGAGCTGAACGACGCCGAAGACCAGGCCGCCCGCTTCCAGGCCCAGGTGGCCAACAAGGACGCCGGTGATGAAGAGGCGATGTACTACGACGCCGACTTCATCCGCGCGCTGGAGTACGGCATGCCGCCGGCCGGCGGCTGCGGCATCGGAATCGACCGTCTCATGATGCTGATCACGGACAGCGCCAGCATCCGTGATGTGATCCTGTTCCCGGCGCTGCGGCGCGAAGGCTGAGCGGCACCGGGGCCCCACCATGACCACGCCCCGCCTCGACGATCTGACCCCCATCCACCAGGCCTGCTGGCAGCAGCTGGCCGCCTGTGCGGCCGACAAGGCCCATGCCTGGCGGGTGATGGGCCTGGCGACCCTGGACGACAACGTGCCGGACCTGCGCAGCGTGGTGATCCGCGAGGTGGACACCGACGCCCGCACCCTACTGTTCTTCACCGATGCCCGCTCGCCCAAGGTGGGCCAGATCACGGCGCAGCCGCAGGCCATGCTGCTGGCCTGGAGCGCGACGCTCAGCTGGCAGCTGCGGCTGCGGGTGCGGCTGGCGGTGCAGACCAGCGGGCTGGCGGTGTCCTCGCGCTGGGCCCGGCTGAAGATGAGCCCCGCGGCGCAGGACTACCTGTCACCGCTGCCACCGGGCGCACCACTGACCGGTTCCATGCCACCAACCACGCCCAACCGCG
>JAGOBT010000588.1 GCA_017999135.1 Burkholderiaceae bacterium | reverse complement strand
GCCGCCGTGCCGCGCCTGGCCTACCGCCCGAACGCGCCAGACGGCGCCGCAGCCCAGCTGCCGCTGACCCTGCTGGAGGTGGAGGCCGTGCGCGAGACGGTGGCTCTGAATTTGCTGGCCGAGCCGGTGTCCATCGAGGGCTTCACGATGGTCGAGTCAGGCGCGAAGTGGGAGGTCTACCTGGACGGCAACCGCACCCGGGTGGGCGCTGGTGACGGCGCGCAGCTGGCGCTGGATGCCGTGCCGACGACGGTGCGGGCCGACGACCTGGCGCGCTGGCTGGCCGATGCACTGCAGCACCCGGCGCGCAACGTGGCGCGCGACATCCTGCCGGCGCACCTGCGTGCCTTCACGCTGGCTTGCGTGCACCACCTACTGCACAGCCGGGGCGTGCCGCTGTCGCAACTGGTGCGCCACCAGCATCCGCTGCTGCAGCGGCTGGCGCTGCGCATTGATGAACTGCGGGAGCGGGCCGGCAAGACAGCCTTCCGCCAGCTGGTGCTGGACGGCGGCTGGGAGCTGGAAGCGGGGCCGGCGCACCTGTTCCGCTTCGACCCGAACGCTTACCCGGTGGCAGGCAACCGCCGCTATGCCGGCAAGTTCTGCATGGCCAAGCACTTCTACCCGGTGGTGGCCGATCTGGAGGACGGCTCGGAAGAGTGGCTGTGCGCCATGGCGCTGGACCAGCATCCACGGGTGCGTCACTGGGTGCGCAACCTCGATTCGGAGCCGGTCCATGCGTTCTGGCTACCGACGTCGTCGGGCCGGTTCTATCCGGATTTCGTCTGTGAACTGACCGACGGCCGGGTGTTCGTGGCCGAGTACAAGGGCGAGCACCTGCGCAACGTGCCCAAGGAGATCGAGAAGGCCCTGGTCGGCCAGGTGTGGGCTGCGCGCAGCAACGGGCGCGCAGTGTTCGCCATGCTGTTCAAGCTGGAGCGCGGCATGGACCTGCGGCAACAGATCGACGCGGCGCTGGGCTGAGCGCCCTCTCAGCCTCCGCTTCGAGCCCGCCTGCGAGCCAGCGCGCCCACCGACGCCAGCCCCGCCAGCAGCATGGCCCAGGTCTGCGGCTCGGGCACGGCAGGCGCGAGGAACACGCCGGAGTCGGAGCTGAGGCTCACGCTGCTCGGCAGGCCGACGAAGCTGAACTTGGCGGTGTTGGCGTAGTCGCAGACCAGGCCGGTGTCGCAGTAGACGCTCAGGTACAGCGTGGGATTGATGGTCAAGCTGGCGCCGACGATGTCGAGCCAGCCGTCGAACTGCATCAGCTGCCGGCTGTTCTGCACCCAGTCGCCACCGGCCAGCGTGGCGTCACCCCGGTTCTCGTAGAAGGTCGGCGACTGCATGAAGTCGCTGGTCGAGGTCTTCGTCCAGCCTGCCCCCGCGATGACGGTGTAGTCGGCGTTGTCGTTGGCGCTGGACAGGTCGTTGAGCAGCAGGCGGGCGTCCATGTTGCCGGAACCGCGCTGGCCGTAGATCGTGGTCTGACCGCTGTCGTAGGCGATGCCATCGACCGCGAAGCTGAAGTTCACCCGGGTCCGGGTGCTGGCGTTGGCACCTGCCACGGTCAGGGTCACGATGTCGTGCAGGTCGGCCTGGGCCTGGCCACCGATGAAGGTGGCGTTTTCAGAGTTGTTCACCACGCTGGCGCGCAGGCTGGCGTCGGCCAGATTGGCGGACGCAAACGCGCGGCTGGAACCTGGCAGCAGCACCACCGCTGGCTCCCCCATTTCTGCGTTTCCACCGCGGTACATGCGGCGCGTGGTGTCGGCAAAGAACGATGTGGTCCGGCCGGTGGCGTCGACGGTGCCGGTGGTGGTGTTGGCCAGGTAGGCCAGGCCCAGGCCGGGAAAACCCTCGCAACCTGGCAGTGCGCCGGCGGCGCCGATGTTGCACTGGTACCAGTTGTCGCTGCCCGAGCCGCTGCCGGTGGAGGCCGAGCCCGTCACGAAGTACTCGTTGTAGACGCCGGTGGGCGCTGCGTGTGCCGGCCCGGCGGCGGCGGCGGCCAGCGCCAGCAGGCCGGCGGCCTGCTGCACGCGGCTGCGTCGGCGCTGGTCCGGTTGGTGGTGCCGGGCGGGATGGACGGTGCGGTGCATGCGGGTCTCCTCGGATGGGATGGTGGTGGACTGCGATCTGGCCGCCTACCGGCCATGGCCGCCATGGTGGGCAGGCCGGCGTCACCCGCCCGTCACCGGTTGCGGGGGTGGCCCGAACGGGCAGCCCGGCGCATGGGGCAGCAGGTCGGGTTGCCAGGCCTGGGCGGCGCAGCGGGTGCAGGTGAAGGTGCCGCCCAGCGGGCCGTCGGGCTGGTAGATCAGCAGTTGCCGACCGGCATGCCACAGGCGCCGCCCGCGCACTGGCGCCGCGCCGGCAGGCGGCGGTGGCGGCACGGAAGGCGGAGCGGGCGGGGCCATGGGCTGGTGATACTTCACGCTGCAGCGTCACCAGAGCGTCAATGGCCCCGTCACCCTCCCTGGCCGAGGGGTTGCGGGGCCGCCCGGGCGTCTGCAACCTGAGGATCGGACAACCACGCGATGCACCCGTCTTCCCCTGATTCCGGCTGGCAGCTGACCCTGCATGGCGTGGCCTGCTGGCAGCGTGGTGCCGACGCGCCGCGCCCGCTGGAACGCAAGCACGCCGCCCTGCTGGCCTGGCTGCACCTGGAAGGCCCGACACCGCGTGGCCGCCTGGCCGGCCTGCTGTGGCCCGATGTGCCCGAAGACCGCGCCCGCGGCAACCTGCGCCAGCGGCTGCTGAAGC
>JAGOBT010000069.1 GCA_017999135.1 Burkholderiaceae bacterium | reverse complement strand
GCTGTCGACCGCCTGGCCATGGCGGCCGGCGCCGGCGGCAAAGCGGGCAGCGCCGGCCAGGCCTTCGGCCTGCAGGGCGGCGTAGCCGCCTGCACCTTCACGCTGCAGCGCCACGTCCATCGGCCAATCCCATTGCGCCAGCGCACTGGCACGGTCGGCGCGCATGCAGGCTTGCGGAAAGCCGGCGATCTGGCGCGCCAGGGCCTGGGCTTCTGCCAGCGCATGGCCGTCGTCCACCACCCGGTTGGCCAGGCCCATGGCCAGGGCCTCGTCGGCGCCCACGGCGCGGCCGGTGAGGATCATGTCCAGCGCCCGGGCCTGGCCCACGATGCGCGGCAGCCGCACCGTGCCGCCGTCGATCAGCGGCACGCCCCAGCGCCGGCAGTACACGCCGAAGATGGCGCCGCGCGCGGCCACGCGCAGGTCGCACATCAGCGCCAGTTCCAGCCCGCCGGCCACGGCATGGCCTTCCACCGCGGCGATCACCGGCTTGCTGAAGTGCTGGCGGGTCGGCCCCATCGGGCCGGGGCCGCTGCCGTCGGGGGTGGCCTGGTTGCGGCGGCTGCCATCGGCCACGGCCTTCAGGTCGGCGCCGGCGCAGAACTGGCCGCCGCCGCCGGTGAACACCGCCACCGCCAGGCTGTCGTCGGCCTCGAACTGGTCGAACGCGGCGCGCAGCGCGGCGGCCGTGGGGCCGTCCACCGCGTTGCGGCACTCGGGCCGGTGCAGGGTGATGGTGGCCACGGGGCCATCGGTGGTCAGGCTGACGGGGGTGGGGGTCATCGCGGCGGGCTGCAGGGTGGTGCGCGGCAGTCTGCCTGCGGCGGCGGGGGGCGCTGGTAACCTCGGTGACTGTCTGCAACCCTGCGCCGCTGGGCGCCCCATCGCCATGTTCACCGGCATCGTGCAAGGCCTGGCCACCGTGGCCGAGATGACTGACTTTCCCGGGCTGCGCAGCTTCACGCTGGACTTTCCGCCGGGCTTCGACGCCGGGCTGGAGATCGGCGCCAGCGTGGCCTGTGACGGCGTGTGCCTGACCGTCACCCGCCTGCCCGCGCCTGGCCGCGCCTGCTTCGACGTGATGCAGCAGAGCCTGGGCCTGACCACGCTGGGCACGCTGGCCGTGGGCAGCCCGCTGAACGTGGAACGCGCCGCGAAAGACGGCGCCGAGATCGGCGGCCATCCGCTCAGCGGCCATGTGGATTGCCTGGGCACGCTGCTGTCGATCCGCCAGCCCGAGAACAACCATGTGCTGCGCATCGGCATGCCGGCCAGCCACATGCGCTACGTGTTCGCCAAGGGCTACATCGCCATCAACGGCGCCAGCCTCACCGTGGCCGATGCCGACCGGCGCGAACGCTGGTTCGAGGTGTGGCTGATCCCCGAGACCCTGCGCATGACCACCTTCGGCGCACGGCAGGTGGGCGACGCGCTGAACATCGAGATCGAGCGCAGCACCCAGGTGGTGGTCGACACGGTGCGCGACGCGCTCGACGAGCGCCTGGGCCCGCTGCTGCCGGCGCTGGAGAAGCTGCTGGCGCAGCAGGGCCAGTCGGTCGACGACCTGGGTGCGGCGCTGCAATTGCCCAGGTGAGGCGCGGTCAGATGATCGCCTGCTCGACGAAGGCCTGACCTGCCAGCACCCGCTGCGGGCTGAAGGCCGACAGGTCCAGGCTGTCGAATCGGCCGGTCAGCATCAACTCGGCCAGGCCGCGCCCGGCGGCCGGCGCATGCTGCAGGCCATGTCCGGAGAAGCCGTTGCACAGCCAGAAGTTGGCGCAGTGCGGGTGCGGGCCGATCAGCGCGTTGTGGTCCAGCGGGTGCACTTCGTAGTAGCCGGCCCAGGCGTGCTGCACCCGCAGGGCCTCGAAGGCCGGCACGCGGTGCGCCAGCGCCGGCCACACCCGATCGTCGAACTGGGCCAGGTCGGGCTGGTCCAGCGACAGGTCGTCGGGGTCGGCATCGCCGTCGCCCGGTGACCAGCCGCCGATGAAGCCGCGGCCTTCGCTGCGGAACCAGCAGCCCGAGGCGTCCACCACCAACGGCGTGGGCGGCAATGGCGTGGGGCAGGTCATCGCGAAGACGGTGCGCCGCCGTGCATGCACCGGCACCGGCAGGCCGGCCAGTGCGCCCACCGCGCCGGCCCAGGGCCCGGCCGCGTTGACGAACGCATCGGCGGCCAGCACCGCGCCGCTGGCCAGCTGCGCCGCCACCAGCCGGCCCGCCTGCTGCTGCAGCCCGGTGACGCGGTCGTGCCGCCACACCGCACCCAGCGCCCGTGCCTTCGCGCCCAGCGCACGGGCCCAGGCCTCGCCGTCCAGCCAGCCCTCGCCAGACAGCCCCAGGCTGGCCAATGCCAGGTCGCCGGTGTGCAGCCAGGGGAAGCGGGCCGCCAGATCGGCCGGCGCCAGCAGGGCCACATCGGCGCCGGCGCCGCGCTGCACCCCATGGTTGTGCCGCAGCACCGGCGCGCCGGCGGCACTGGCGCAGAACAGGTAGGCGCCGGGCACCCAGCCCACCTCCACCGGCGCGCCGTGCACACCCAGCCAGGCATCGGCCTCGGTGATGACCTGGTGGCCGAACTGCGACATCTGCACGTTCACCGCGTTGCTGAACTGCTGCCGCACCGAGCCCGCCGACAGTGCCGACGACGACCGCGCCAGCGTGGGGTCGGGCTCGACCACCTGCACGTCCACCGCCGCGCCGCCCAGCCTGCGCAGGAACAGCGCCACCGCCGCCCCCACCGCGCCGCCACCGACCACCACCACCCGCATGCCTGCCCCCCTTGCACCTGCTGCCCACGCAACGACGCCGGCGCAGGGCCGGCGTCGGTCAGCAGCTTAGCAAGGCCGGCCGCGCCGGCCAGCCACGCGTCACTTGAACACCAGCGAGCCCAGGTACACGTCCTGGTCGGGCACGCGGCGCACGAACATCGTGGCGTCGCTCAGCCGCCGGGTGGCCGGGTGGCCCCAGCGCATGTCGACCTGGCCGCTGCCGTTGGCCCTGGCGACCTGGATGGCGTCCTTGACGAATGGCCGGCCGTTGGCGTCGCGCGCCTCCAGCATGTTGTGGCCCGGCAGCTTGCCGTTGACCGAGTTGGCCAGCACCGTGCCGTCCAGGTGCACCGCCACCAGGTAGGCGCGCTCGGTCTTCCACTTGCCGCCGGCGTTGAAGCCCTTCACCGCCTTGTCCAGCCCCTGCACGCGGATCTCGGCCAGCGCGCCGTCGAGCAGGCTTTTGGCCTCTTCCGGCGTTTCGGCGCGGGCGGTGCCCGTGGTGATGGCCAGCATGGCGGCGGCCCAGATCGTCCAGCGTCGTGTGCTTGCTTGCATGGTGCTGCTCCTGTCGGGTGGCGCCGCCCGCGCGGCATCGGGGCACCCCGTCCGGGATGCATCTGCCTCGGTCATCGGCAACGGCGGCGCCAACTTGAGGGCTGTCGACAGACGCGGACGGTGGTGCCCTTGCGCCAGGGCTGGCCCAGGTGGTGGGCACGGTGCGCATGCAGGCCGACGGCGTGGCCCCGGCCAGCGCGCAGATGGCGCAGAGCCTGGCGGTGTTCCGGGTGGGCTGAAAGCACGTCCAGACCGGCCGACCTGCACGCCAGCGACCGTTACGCCGCCTGCCGCCCCACCACCTGCCCGCTGCGCGCGCCGGTGTGCCGGCCGTGCTGCCAGGCCAGCACGCCGTTGACCACCACCGCGCGGATGCCCTCGGCCGCCTGGGCCGGCTGGTCGTAGGTGGCGGTGTCGCGGATGGCCTGGGCGTCGAACACCACCACGTCGGCATGGTGGCCGGTGGCCAGCGTGCTGCGGCGCGCCAGGCCGAAGGTCTGCGCCGTCAGGCCGGTCATCTTCCACACCGCGGTCTCCAGCGGAAACAGCCCCAGGTCGCGGCTGTAGTGGCCCAGCACGCGGGGGAAGGTGCCCCACAACCGCGGGTGCGGCTTGTCGCCCAGGGGGATGCCGTCGGAGCCGATCATCGTGGCGTCGAAGGCCATGATGCGCTGCACGTCGGGCTCGTCCATCAGGAAGTAGATGGCGGTGCCGGGCTGCAGCCGGCGCGCCGCCTCGGGCTGCGGCACGCCCCATTCGGCGGCGATGTCGGCCACGGTGCGGCCCACGCATTCGGGGTGCGGCACGCTGGACGCGATCTGCACCCGGCCGTCCAGCATGGCCGGGTCGGTGCGGATCATCGTGCTGCCGGCGGTGTAGGGGTAGCAGTCCAGCCCCACGCACTGGTGCTGCTGCGTGCGGCGGATCAGGTCCAGCGTCTCGGTGGACCGGCCGAAGTTCTGCCGGTTCTGCACCTTGTGGTGCGACACCACCACCGGCACGCCCAGTTCGCGCCCGATGCGGAAGGTTTCTTCCAGCGCCGGCACCACCGCGTCGGATTCATTGCGCATGTGCGTCACGTACAGCCCGCCGTGCGCGCCCAGCGGCTGGCCGACGGCGATGATCTCCTCGGTGGTGGCGGCCATGGCCGGCGGGTAGGCGGTGCCGGTGCTCAGGCCGATGGCGCCGGCCTGCAGCGCGGCCTGCAACTGCGCGCGCATGGCGTCGGCCTCGGCGTCGGTGGCGGGCCGGTCCACGCTGGCCATGCAGCCCACCCGCAGCGCGGTGTGGCCCACCAGCGCGGCCACGTTGACGGCCGGCGGCGCGGCGCGCAAGGCATCCAGGTAGTCGGTGAAGGCCGGGAAGGGCCCGTGGCCGGACGAGCCCATCAGGCTCAGCGGCATCGGCAGCGGCACGCCGGCGGGCAGCGGCGCGGCGCTGATGCCGCAGTTGCCGGTGACCACGGTGGTGACGCCCTGCGACACCTTGAAGGCCATGTCGGGCTGGCGCAGCAGGGCCTGGTCGTCATGGGTGTGGGCGTCGATGAAGCCGGGCGCGACGATGCAGCCGCGCGCGTCCAGCACCTGCGCCGCCGGGTGGCCGGCCAGGTCGCCGATGGCCACGATCAGGCCGTCGCGCAGGCCGACATCGGCGTCGAAGCGCGGCGCACGGGTGCCGTCGATCACGGTGCCGCCCTGGATCAGCAGGTCGAAGGGCTGGGGTGCGGTCATGCGGGTCTCCGGTGGGGGTGGGTTCAGCGGCCGGTGAAGCGCGGGGCGCGCTTCTCGGCGATGGCAGCGCGGCCTTCCTGCAGGTCGGCGCTGTTGGCGCACAGGGCCTCGCGCGTGCGCAGCGTGGGCAGGTCGAACGCGCCACGGGCGATCTCGTCGAGCGATTGCTTCATGCCGCGCAGCGCCAGCGGCGCGCCGGCATCCAGCGCGTCGGCCAGGGCCTGCACCGTGGCGTCCAGTTGGTCGGGCGGCACCAGCCGGTCCAGGTAGCCCAGGGACAGCAGGTCGTCGGCGCCCACGGTCTCGGCCAGCAGGAACAGCCGCTTGGCCGTGGCCAGGCCCAGCCGGGTGACATAGCGCTGCAGTCCGCTGGGGTAGTAGTGCAGGCCCAGCCGCGCGGCGGGCATGCGCAGCACCAGGCCCTGCACGCCGACACGGAAGTCGCAGGCCAGGGCCAGGTCGGTGGCGCCGCCGAACACGCTGCCGTTCAGCCGGCAGACCGTGGGCAGCGGCAGCGCCTCCAGCGCGTCCACCGTCTCCTCGAACAGCCGCGGGCCGGCACCGGGCTGGGCCGGCTGGTTGTCGAAATCCCCCAGGTGGAAGCCCGAGCAGAAGCTGCGGCCGGTGCCGGTGATCACCAGCAGCCGCACCGCGGGGTCGTCGCGCAGCGCCCGGAAGTGCTGCTGCAGCGCCAGCAGGTCGTCCACATGCAGCCGGTTGTGGTGGGTGGGGCGGTTCAGCGTGAGGGTGGCACGGCCGCCCTGCAGGTGCAGCAGCGGCGGGCCCTCGGCGGGTGCGGGTGGGTTCATGCAATGCAAGTATGCGCGGCCGCCGTGTCCATGCGGGCCGGTGCCGATGCGGGGGTGTGAATGCGCGCACCACAATCGGGCGATGTCGAATTCCCTGCCGCAACCCGATTCCCGCCAGGCCTGGTGGCGCCTGCTGGCCACCCTGCTGCTGATGACCATCGGCTCGGCCGGCATGTACGTGGTGTCGGTCATGCTGCCGGCGGTGCAGGCCGATTTCGGCGTGACCCGTGCCCAGGCGTCGATGCCCTACACGCTGCTGATGATCGGCTTCGGCGTGGGCTGCGTGGTGATGGGCAAGCTGGCCGACCGCTTCGGCATCGTGCCGGTCATCCTGCTGGGCGCGGTCAGCCTGGGGCTGGGGTTCGTGGCCTGCGGCATGGCGGGCAGCATCACCGGCTATGCGGTGGCGCAGGGGCTGCTGATCGGCTTCCTGGGCAGCAGCACCACCTTCGTGCCGCTGATCGCCGACACCTCGCTGTGGTTCGTCAAGCGGCGCGGCATCGCCGTGGCGGTGTGCGCCAGCGGCAACTACCTGGCCGGCGCCATCTGGCCGCCGGTGGTGCAGCACTTTGTCGACAGCGTGGGCTGGCGGCCCACCTGCATCGGGCTGGGCATCTTCAGCGTGGTCACGATGGCGGCGCTGGCCAGCGCCATGCGCGCCAAGTCGCCCGCGGCGGTCAATGCGCCGGTCAAGGCCGGCGGGCCGGTGCCGTCGAACCGGCCCTTCGGCCTGAGCCTGGCCCAGGCCCAGGGCCTGCTGTGCGTGGCCGGCGTGGCCTGCTGCGTGGCCATGGCCATGCCGCAGGTGCACATCGTGGCCTACTGCGGCGACCTGGGCTACGGCGCGGCGCGCGGCGCCGAGATGCTGAGCCTGATGCTGGCCTGCGGCATCGTCAGCCGGCTGGTGTCGGGCGCCATCTGCGACCGCATCGGCGGCGTGCGCACGCTGCTGCTGGGCAGCTTCCTGCAAGGCGTGGCGCTGCTGCTGTTCATCCCGTTCGACGGGCTGGTGTCGCTGTACGTGGTGTCGGCGATGTTCGGGCTGTTCCAGGGCGGCATCGTGCCCAGCTACGCCATCATCGTGCGCGAGCACTTTCCGCCCGCCGAGGCCGGCGCCCGGGTGGGCACGGTGATCAGCTGCACGCTGTTCGGCATGGCGCTGGGCGGCTGGATGAGCGGCAAGGTGTTCGACCTGACCGGCAGCTACCACGCCGCCTTCATCAACGGCGCGGCCTGGAATGCGCTGAACCTGTGCGTGGCGTTGTTCCTGTTGTGGCGGGTGCGGCGCGGCGTGGGTGCGCCGCCGGCTGGCCATGTGGCTGGCTCGGCCGGCGCACCCGCCGCCTGATGGACGCCCACCGATGACCACCACCGACATTCTTCTGATCGACCCGCGCCACAACGGCCCGCGCACCAGCGGCAACGGCGGCTGGGTGGGCGGGGCGCTGGCCCGCCGCCTGGGCGGGCCGGTGGCCACGGTGGCCCTGCGTGCCCCGGTGCCGCTGGGTCGGCCGCTGGCGCTGCGGCCCCAGCCCGATGGTGGGCTGGCGCTGTGCGATGGCGACACCGTGGTGGCCGACGCCGCGCCCGCCACGCTCAGCCTGGCCTTGCCCGCCGCCCCGCCCGACGACGTGGCCGAAGCCGCCGGCGTGGCCGCCCGGCTGCGCCACCAGCAGCGCGGCCCGGGCGACCCGTACGCGCATTGCTTCGTCTGCGGCTTCAACCGGCCCGACGGCCTGGGCGTGATCGTCGGCCCGGTCGACGAGGACAGCGGCCTGATGGCCACCACCTGGGTGCCACCAGCCGCGCTGGCCGGGCCCGACGGCACGGTGTCGGTGGAGGCCACCTGGGCTGCACTCGACTGCCCCGCCGGCATGGCCTGGAGCCACCGCCTGGGCCGGTCGCAATCGATCATGACGGTGCGCATGACGGCCACCGTCGACCGCCCGCTGCAGCCCGGCGCGCGCTACCGCGTGCTGGCCTGGCCGTTGCAGCGTGACGGCCGCAAGTTGCATGCCGGCACGGCCATCGTCGATGCCGATGGCGCGGTGTGCGCCCGCTCGCAGCAGCTGTGGTTGCTGCCGCGCGACGCGGCCTGATTGGCACCCGCCGGCCCGCCTGCCCGGCCCGCCAGCGCGGGCAGAATCGCGACCCCATGACGTACCGCTCCCTGCTGGCCGCCGGCCTGCTGTCACTGGCCCTCGGCGTGGCCGCCCAGCCGTCGGCCCCGGCCGAGGCCGCGCCCATTCAGGCCCGGCAACTGCCTGCCGGCACCCGCCTGGTGCTCGACGGCAGCTTGTCGCACCCGGCCTGGCAGACCGCGCCGGTGCATGACCATTTCATCGAGAAGTGGCCCGAGACCGGTGCGACCCCGCGCCACGGCACCCGCGTGCGGGTGCTGTTCGACGACCAGGCGCTGTGGGTGGGCGTGCAGGCACTGGACAGCGCGCCCGACCAGATCCGCGCACCGCTGGTGCGCTATGACGGCGTGAACCGCACGCAGGACTTCGTGGTGGTCTACATCGACGCCATCGGCCTGCGGCAGTCGGCGCAGTTCTTCCGTGTCAACGCCGCCGGCAGCCTGTCCGACGGCATGCACACCGCCGCCGACGACAGCGAGGACTTCTCGCCCGACTTCGACTTCGACGCGGCCACCAGCCGACAGCCACAGGGCTGGACAGCGGTGCTGCGCATTCCGTTCGCATCGCTGCGCTTTGCCGAGCCCGCAGCCGGCGCGGCCAGCAGCGCCCAGCCCTGGCGCATCCTGGTCGGGCGCCGGGTGCCGCGCGAGCAGTTCTACATGCACACCTCGGCGCTGGTGCCGCGCGAGGCGTCCAGCTTCATCGACACGCTGCAGCCGCTGCAGGGCGTGCGCCTGCCCGAGCAGCACCAGTTCCTGACGCTGCGGCCCAGCCTGACCTGGCGCACCCAGCGCAGCCGCGACGGCGCCGGCCCGCGCCAGACGGACAACGCCTGGGATGCGTCGCTCGACCTGAAGTGGCGGCCGCTGGCCGAGCTGGTGGTCGACGCCACGCTGAACCCCGACTTCTCGCAGGTGGCGGTCGACGAGCCGCAATTGGCCGGCAACACCCGCTTCGCGCTGTTCTTCCCCGAGAAGCGGCCGTTCTTCTTCGAGAGCAGCGATCTGCTGCGCTCGCCCACCGAGGCGCTCTACACCCGCAGCCTCACCGCGCCGCGCTGGGGCCTGCGCAGCACCTGGCGCGGTGGCCGGCTGGCGGGCACCGCCATGGCCATCGACGACCGTGGCGGCGGCCTGGTGCTGCTGCCCGGCGCCTACGGTACCGGCGCGGTGGAGCAACCGGCCTCACGCACGCTGCTGGCCCGCGCCCAGCTGGCCGACGGCCCGATGCAATGGGGCGCGTTGGCGGCGCTGCGCCGCTATGAGGACGCTGGCCGCAACCAGGTGGCCGGGCCCGACCTGGGCTGGCAGATCGGCGGCGGCTGGCGCGCGCGCCTGCAGTGGCTGCAGTCGGAGACCAGCGCCCAGCCCGACGCTGCCGGCACCGGCCTGACCGAGGGCGCCACCCGCCGCGGCCACCTGGCCCATGCCCGGCTGCTGTACCAGGGCGACGACCGCCGCGAGGCCGATGCCACGCTGGAAGACGTGGGCGCCGGCTTCCGCGACGACACCGGCTTCATCGCCCAGGCGGGGGTGCGCCGCGCCAAGGGCCGGGTGGCCACGGGCTGGGGCAACTGGGGTCCGTTCAACGAGTTCTGGCTCAACCTGGAAGGCGAACGGGTGACCGACCGCGCCACGGGCGCCGTGGTGCTGCAGGACCTGGCGCCCGGCATCTGGCTGACCGGCGCCCACAACCTGGAGGCCTGGGCCTACCTGCACGGCCTGGTGCGTGGCACCGCCGCGATGCGGCCCGACGCCGGCCGGCCGCTGCAGCAGCAGCGCTATCTGGCCGCCGGCCTGACGGTGACCCCCGCGTTGTGGGCGCCGCTGCTGAATGCTGAACTGAAGCTGGGCCGCCTGGCCGACGTGGCCGGTGATGTGCCGCGCCCGGGCGGGCAGGTGCAGGTGTCGCTGACCACCCGGCCGCTGCCGCGGCTGGAGCTGGAGCCGCGCCTGGGCCACGGCTGGCTGCGCCTGGGCGGGCGGGCGCTGTATGCCGAATCGGCCCACCAGTTGCTGGCGCGCTGGCACTTCAGCGCCACCCAGTCGCTGCGCGCCATCGTGCGCTACACCGCCACCGAGCGCAACGGCGCCACGCTGGACCAGGCCACCACCGGGTCGCTGACCTGGGCCTGGCGTGAATCGGCCGGCACCGTGCTGTAC
>JAGOBT010000587.1 GCA_017999135.1 Burkholderiaceae bacterium | reverse complement strand
CGCTGGTCAGCGCCCGCGGCGGGCGCCGCCTCACGCTGGCCCTGCATGCGATGACCGGCGAGCTGGCCGAGCGCGCGGTCGGCGACGAGGGCGGCGATGCCGACGAGGCCGAATGGCTGATCGTCGCCAGCGAGAGCGACGACGCCGCGGTGCTCGAATCGCTGATGGGCCAGTTCAGGCTGACGGCGCGCGAGGCCGAGGTGCTGTACTGGGTGGCCAAGGGCAAGACCAACCGCGATGTCGGCGACATCCTGGGCGCCAGCCCGCGCACGGTGACCAAGCACATGGAGCACATTCTGCCCAAGCTGGGCGTGGAGACGCGCACCGCTGCCGCCGCGCTGGTGCTGGCGCGGGTGCCGGGGTTCAGCGCCTCACGCGGTTGACGGGCCTGGCGGTGCGCCGCGCTCGTACCAGCCCCGGCTGGCATTGACCACGCGCACCACCACCAGCATCAGCGGCACCTCGATCAGCACGCCCACCACCGTGGCCAGGGCCGCGCCCGACTCGAAGCCGAACAGGCTGATGGCCGCGGCCACCGCCAGCTCGAAGAAGTTGCTGGCGCCGATCAGCGCCGACGGGCAGGCCACGCAGTGCGCCTCGCCCAGCCGGCGGTTCAGCCCGTAGGCCAGCGCGGCATTGAACACCACCTGCAGCGTGATCGGCACCGCCAGCAAGGCGATCACCAGCGGCTGCTGCAGAATGGCCCGGCCCTGGAAGGCGAACAGCAGCACCAGCGTGGCCAGCAGCGCCACCATCGACGCCGGCCCCAGCCAGGCCAGCACGGCAGCCAGCGCCTCGGGCCCGCGCCGCAGCAGGGCGCGCCGCCACAGCTGGGCCACCACCACCGGCAGCACGATGTACAGCACCACCGACGTCAGCAGCGTGTCCCAGGGCACCGTGATGGCCGACAGGCCGAGCAGCAGCCCGACGATGGGCGCGAAGGCGAACACCATGATGGTGTCGTTCAGCGCCACCTGGCTCAGCGTGAACAGCGGGTGGCCGCCGGTCAGCCGGCTCCAGACGAACACCATCGCGGTGCAGGGCGCCGCGGCCAGCAGGATCAGCCCGGCGATGTAGCTGTCGGCCTGGTCGGCCGGCAGCCAGGGCGCGAACACATGGCGCACGAACAGCCAGCCCAGCAGCGCCATCGAGAACGGCTTGACCGCCCAGTTGACGAACAGCGTGACGCCGATGCCGCGCCAGTGCTGGCGCACCTGGGCCAGCGCGCCGAAGTCCACCTTCAGCAGCATCGGGATCACCATCACCCAGATCAGCACGCCCACCGGCAGATTGACGCGGGCAATCTCCAGCGCGCCGATGGCCTGGAACGGCGCCGGGAACCACTGGCCCAGTGCAATGCCGGCGGCGATGCACAGCGCCACCCACAGCGTGAGCCAGCGCTCGAAGGTGTTCATTGCTTGCCGATGTCGCGCAGCCCCTGTTGCAGCGCCAGGCGGTCCAGCGAAGCCAGCGGCAGCGCCAGCATCAGCTCCAGCCGGCGGCGCAGCACCAGGGCGGCATCCCAGAAGGCCTGCTGCTGCTGGGCGTCGGTGCCGGCGACGGCGGCGGGGTCGGGCACGCCCCAGTGGGCGGTGACCGGCTGGCCCGGCCACACCGGGCACACCTCGCCGGCAGCCTTGTCGCAGACGGTGAAGACGAAGTCCAGCCGCGGCGCGCCGGGCTGGGCGAAGGGCGCCCAGTCCTTGCTGTGCAGGCCGTCGGTGGGCAGGCGCAGCCGCTGCAGCGTGGCCAGCGTCAGCGGGTGCACGCTGCCACGCGGGTGGCTGCCGGCCGAGTGTGCGGCAAAGCGGCCGCCGCCCATCTGGTTGAGCAGCGCCTCGGCCAGGATCGAGCGGGCCGAGTTCTGGGTGCAGATGAACAGCACCTGGTAGATCTTGTCGGACATCGGAGGCTCCAGGGTGGGATCGGGGTGGGTCAGCAGCAGCTGCCGCTGGCGGCCGGGCCCAGGTCACAGGCCGCGCTGGGCGCGCCTTCGCAGCAGTGCGCCGTCAGGTAGTCCAGCAGCGCGTTCATGCGGTCGATGGCCGGGCGGTAGATCAGGTGGCGGCCGTCACGCTCCTGCGTCACCAGGCCGGCGTGTTCCAGCGCCTTCAGATGGAACGACAGCGTGGAGCCCGGCACATCCAGCGTGGCGCACAGCGCGCCGGGCGTCAGCCCGGCCGGGCCGGCGCCCACCAGCGCGCGGAACACCCGCAGGCGCATGCCCTGGGCCAGGGCGGCCAGGGCGGTGACGGCAGCTTGTTCGTCCATCGGGGGTCTCCGTTCAGGCCGGGGCGGCCACCGGCGCAGGGCGCACCAGCGGCAGCATCAAGGTCATGGCCCAGCACGCCAGCAGCATGGCCGCCGAACCCAGCAGCGCGGCCAGCAGCCCGCCCCACTGGTACAGCAGGCCCGACAGCAGCGTGCCCAGGAAGCGGCCCAGCGCATTCGCGGCGTAGTAGAAGCCCACGTCTTCGGCGGCCTTCTCCGAGCCGGCATAGGCCAGCACCAGGTAGGAATGCACCGACGAATTGACTGCAAACGCCACGCCGAACAGCCCCAGGCCGGCGACCACCACCCAGTCCAGGTGCGCGCGCAGCACCGGCAGATCCAGCGCGACCAGCGCCGCCAGCACCAGCGGCACCGCCGCCAGCAGCGCCGACCAGGTGCGTGCGGCCGGCACCTCGGTGCTCAGCCCGTCGACGCTGCGGCGCACGATGGCCGGCGCGGCGGCCTGCACCGCGCCGTAGCCGATGGTCCACAGCGCCAGGA
>JAGOBT010000586.1 GCA_017999135.1 Burkholderiaceae bacterium | reverse complement strand
TCGGGCAGCGGCTGGTGCCGCTGGCCTGCGTGCTGCTGGCGGCGGCGCTGGTCTACGCGGCCGCGCGTGCGGCCCAGGCCGGGGACTTGGCGGCGTTTGCGCAGCCCCTGGCGTGGGGGCTGGTGGGCGCGGGACTGGCGAGTGTCGGCGTCGGGCTGGTGCAGGTGTTCGTGCCCGACTGGGCCGACGGCACCTGGGTGGCGCTGCCCACCATCGCTGGGCGGGCGATCGGCAACATGCGCCAGCCCAACCAGCTGTCCACGCTGCTGATGTGGGCGATCGCCGCCGCGGTGTGGCTGGGCGTGTCGTCCGGCTGGCCGCGCCGGGGGCTGCTGGCGGTGGTGGCGCTGCTGGTGTTCGGCGTGGCGATGACGGCCTCGCGCACGGGCACCGTGGGCATCGGCCTGTTGCTGTTGTGGGGGCTGCTGGACCGCCGCCTGCCTGGCTGGGTGCGCCTGCTGCTGGTGGCCAGCCTGCCGCTGTACGTGCTGAGCTGGTGGGGGCTGGAGCAGTGGCTGTCGGCCCACGGCGTGGCGTACTACGGCGAGGACCAGATCAAGAAGACGTTGCACGGCGATGCGAGCAGCTCGCGCGGGCGGATCTGGTCCAACGCCTGGGCGATGATCCAGGCGCATCCCTGGTTCGGCACCGGCGTGGGGGCGTTCAACTTCGTCTGGTCGATGACGCCCTTCCCGGGCCGGCCGGTGGCCTTCTTCGACCACACCCACAACATCGCGCTGCAGTGGGCGGCGGAGTTCGGCCTGCCGATCGCCGTGGCGGTGTGTGCCGCGCTGCTCTGGGGGCTGTGGAGCGCCCGCGGGGCGCTGCGCGCTGCGGACGACGAGGCGGCCGTGGGCGCCCGCACGGCGCTGTTCATGCTGGTGCTGGTGGGCGTGCACAGCCTGCTGGAGTATCCGCTCTGGTACACCTACTTCCTGTTGCCCACGGCGGTGATGGCCGGTTGGCTGACGGGCAGCGCTCCCACCGGCGGCGGGCTGGCGCCAGCGCAGTCCACCGGCCGGGTGGGCGTGGCCGCCGTGGCGCTGGCCGGGGCGCTGGCGGTGCTGGGCACGGGCTGGGCGACGCTGCAGTACTGGCAGGTGGCGGTGATCTTCGAGCCGGAGCTCTCGCTGGGCGAGGACCTGCCGCTGGAGGCGCGCATCGAGCGCGGCCAGCGCAGCCTGTTCTGGGGGCACCATGCCGACTACGCCAAGGTCACGATGGCCGAGCGGCCGGAGGCGGTGTTCGCGCAGTTCGAGCGCCCGCTCTATCACCTGATGGACACCCGGCTGATGACGGCCTACGCCCGGGCGCTGGCGGGGCGGGGCGAGCTGGAGCGCGCCCGCCATGTGGCGGCCCGGCTGCAGGAGTTCCACAACCCGGCCGCGGAGGCCTTCTTCGCGCCCTGCGATCCGGCCAGCGCAGCTGGCCTGGGGGCGGCATCGGCAGTCGCCTCCGCCGTGGCCAGACCGGTGCCAGCGGCCAGTGCGGCCAGTGCAGCCAGCCGGCCGTTCCAGTGCGGGCCGGATCCCCGCCTGGATGCCGCCCAGCTGGTGCTGCCGCCCCGGCTCAGCCAGGGCGCTGGCAGCGTGCCGAGGTAGCGTCTTGGCGTCAGGGCGCCGCTGTGCGCCACTCCCCCGACTTGCCGCCGCGCTTTTCCAGCAGGCGCACGTCGGTGATGACCATGCCCTTCTCGGCGGCCTTGCACATGTCGTAGATCGTCAGCAGGCCGATCTGCACGGCGGTGAGCGCTTCCATCTCGACGCCGGTGCGCCCGGTGGTCTCGACGGTGGCGCGGCAGCGCACGGTGCTGGCTGCCGCGTCGATCTCGAACTCCACCGCCACGCGGGTGAGTGCGAGCGGGTGGCACAGCGGGATCAGGTCGGCGGTGCGCTTGGCGCCCTGGATGGCGGCGATGCGGGCGATGCCGATCACGTCGCCCTTCTTGGCGCTGCCCTGCGTGATCAGCGCCAGGGTGGCGGGCTGCATGCAGATGCGGCCCTCGGCGGTGGCGACCCGGTGCGTGACGGCCTTGTCGCCCACATCGACCATGTGTGCCTGGCCGTGGGCGTCGAAATGCGTCAGGGGTGAGGCGATCTCGCCCGGGTGGGTCGTGTCGGCGGGCAGGGTCGGCTGGCTCATGAGGGGGACTGGCTGGGTTTACACGGGTGTGACATTGTGGCGGCATGATAGGCGGCATGTCGTCCCCAGCCTCTTGCCGTGGCGCCGCGCACCGGCTCCTGTCTTCCTGTGCCGGAGCCCCCGTGCGCCCCGCGTGCCCCGCAGCGGGCCGCGGGCGGCGGGTGGTGGCACAGCGATCGGCGGCGCAGCGCGGCCTGGCCGGTCTGCTGGCCGCCGCGCTGCTGCTGCCGGTGCCTGCCGGTGTGCTCGCACAGGGCGGCCCAGGTCGCTCGGCGCTGCCGGCGCTGGGCGATGCGGCGGGTGAGGACCTGGGCATCGGGGCCGAGCGCCGCATCGGTGACCGCATCATGCAGGAGGCCCGGCGCGACCCGGACCTGCTCGACGATGCGCTGCTGGTCGACTACGTGCGGTCGGTCTTCACGCCGCTGCTGCAGGCGGCCAAGGCCCGTGGCGACCTGCCGGAGGAGCTGGCCCAGCACTTCGCGTGGGAAACCTTCATCGTGCGCGACCGCAGCGTCAACGCCTTTGCGCTGCCGGGCGGCTACATCGGCGTGCACCTGGGGCTGCTGTCGATGACGGCCACGCGCGACGAACTGGCGTCGGTGCTGGCGCACGAGCTGTCGCACGTCACCCA
>JAGOBT010000585.1 GCA_017999135.1 Burkholderiaceae bacterium | reverse complement strand
GTACAGCGCCACCGGCGCTGGCTGGCCCGGCACCACCGCCGGCTGCAGTGGTGAGCGCAGCAGCAGCTCGGTGCCCACCGACGGATCGGCCAGCTGGTGCACGAAGGACGAGTTGGCGCCGTTCTCCAGCAGCCGGCGCACCAGGTAGGCCAGCAGGTCCCGGTGCTCGCCCACCGGCGCGTAGATGCGCAGCGGCAGCATGGGCAGGGCGGCCATCACGGCGCGGTAGACGCCTTCGCCCATGCCGTGCAAGCGTTGCATCTCGAAGCGCAGGCCGGGCCGCGGGTCGTCGGCGGCGCGCGGCCAGCCGGCGGCGCGGGCCATGCCCACGATGGCGGCGATGGTGCCGGCGTTGTGGGTGGCGAACTGCGGCAGGATGATCTCGGCATGGCCGATCAGCGCCTGCGCGCAGGCCAGGTAGCTGATGTCGGTGTGGTGCTTGTGGGTGAACACCGGGTAGCCGTCCAGGCCCAGCTCCTGGGCGCGCTTGATCTCGCCGTCCCAGTAGGCGCCCTTGACCAGTCGCACCATGAAGCGCAGCCCACGCGCCCGGCCGATGGCGGCCACCGCGTCGATCATCTCGCGGGCCCGGGTCTGGTAGCTCTGGATCGCCAGGCCGAAGCCGGTCCACTGCGGCGCGGTGGCGGCCACATGGTCGGCCAGGGCCTCGAAGACGGTCAGCGACAGTTCCAGCCGGTCGCTTTCCTCGGCGTCGATGGTGAGGTTGATGTCGGCGGCGGCGGCCAGATCGATCAGCGCCGTCACCCGTGGCACCAGTTCGGCGAGCACGCGGTCGAGCTGGCTTTCCTCGTACCGCGGGTGCAGGGCGCTCAGCTTGATCGACAGGCCGTCGCGCTCGGCCGGGCCCTGGCCGGTGGCCTGCGCCGCCGAATTGGCTGCAATGGCGCGCAGCGCCGCCTGGTAGGCCGCGCCGTAGCGCAGCGCGTCGGCATCGGTGCGCGCACCCTCGCCCAGCATGTCGAACGAGAAGCGCAGCTGCGGTGCGGCACGGCGGGCGCTGCGTGCCTCGCCCAGCGCGGCGTCGATGGTCTGGCCCAGCACGAACTGCCGGCCCAGCAGGCCGATGGCGCGCACCGTGGCGGCCACCACGGTCTGCGCGCCCAGGCGGTCGATCAGCCCGGGCTGGCTTCCACCCGCCGGCAGCAGGCGCTTGGCCAGGCCCAGTGCGCTGGCAGACAAACCCGCCAGCAGCTTGTGCGGTGAGCCTTCGGCAGCGCCGGTGAAGTCGGCCCGGCCCAGCTGGTCGGCGGTCAGCGCGATGGCGGTGGCCGCATCGGGCACGCGCAGCAGGGCTTCGGCCAGGCGCATCAGCGCCAGGCCTTCGGCGCTGCTGATCGGGTATTCACGCAGCAGCGACTCCATCGCCCAGAACGGCGCCGGCGTGGCGCGCACCGCGTCCACCCAGGGCGTGGCAATGGCCACCACCGCACGCCAGTCGATCGGGCCATCACGCCGCAGGCCGGCCAGCAGCCCCTGCAGCACGGTGGCCTCGTCACGGCAGGGCGGTGGCAGGCGTGAGGCGGTGGGCAGGGTGGTGGTGTCGGCAGGCATGGGCAGGCTCCGGACGGCTGGGGCGATGAAGGCGCCAGCTTAGGTGGCAGCAGGCCGAATCTTTCTGCGGATTTCGTACGAGCCGCCGTAGAAAATTCGGCTGATCCGGGCCCGCTGGGCAGTGGGCCTGTCAGGTCCTTCCGGAAATCGCCACCAGCTTGATCTGCAGGCGCCGCGCGTTGCGTGCCAGCACATCGTCCAGCGTGGCCAGGTGTTGCGCGCCCGCGGCTTCGGCGCAGGCCAGGTGCAGGGCGTCGCCGGCCCGCAGGCCATGCGTTGGGTCCAGAACCAGCGCAGCTGCACGCTGAAAGTGGGCCGGCAACACCGGCAGCAGTTGCAGATCCGCGGCCACCAGGCGCTCGAAGCGGTTCCACGCGCCTTGGGCCAGATGCGCGTCCAGGGCGCCTGTGCGCTGCTTGATGCCCAGTGCGCTGGCGAATTCAGTCACGCACCAGGCCGTTGCCACCAGCGTTTCTGTCTCCCGGGCGTACCAATCGCCAACGGCGCTGCTGAGCGGCTCGTTCACGAACAGCGGCACGAGCATGCTGGTGTCCACGTAGATCATGTGGCCCCTCAGCTGACCGATGGCATGCGGCGCGGAATGCTGCCTCAGTACCGGGCGCCGGCGCGCAGTTGCTCGATCACAGGCTCAGCCATCGGCATCGCATCGCGCGACTGCGCGAGTTGCGCCGCGAAAGCCTGGCGGTCCCAAGGTGCGGCGCGGATGGACAGCGTGCCGTCGACAGTGACCTGCGCCTCGACCGTGGCACCTTCACGCAAGCCCAACTGGCGGACCACATCGGCCGGAATCCTCAAGGCCAGGCTGTTGCCCCATTTCGCGAGTTGCAAGTCCATGATGTATATCCAAAAACGGATCTACAGTCTAGGCTGGCCTGGGCGGCTGTCAAGTCGGTGTTGGTGGCGCTCCGCCATCAACCACGCCGCGGCAGGCTGCCCGCCTGCGCGCCCACCTGCCACAGCAGCGCCGCCGTCATGCCCAGGCCCTGGCGCATCAGGCCGGGCAGCACGTGTTCGTTCGGCGCATGCTGGCTGCAGGCCGGGTAGCTGTGCGGCACCCACACCGTCGGCAGGCCCAGGATGTCGGCGAACACGTCGTTGGGCAGGCTGCCGCCCAGGTTGGGCAGCAGCGCCGGCTTCACCCCGGTGCTGGCCTGCAGGCTCTGCATGGCCAGCCGCACCCAGGCGTTGTCGG
>JAGOBT010000583.1 GCA_017999135.1 Burkholderiaceae bacterium | reverse complement strand
CAGCGGCCAGCCCCAGCGAGAGCTTCAGTGCCAGGGCCGGGTACACCGCATGCTGCAGGTCGCCCGCCAGTTCCCACACCCAGCAGCGGCGCCAGTCGGCGGTGCCTGCGGCCGGTGCATCGGCCCAAAGGCGGCCGGGCTCGGCCACGCCGGTGGGGCTGAGCTGCAGCGCGCCCGGGCCGTCGGCGTTACCGAACAGCGGCAAGGGCTGCGCCGCAGTGTTGAACACCGCACCGTCACGCAGGCCCACCCGCACCGTGAAGCTGGGGCCTGACAGGCCGTCGGGATAGTTGACGTAGTGCTGCTTCAGCGACGCGGGGCCGCCCATCCAGTGGCCGCGGAAGCTGATGCTGTCCAGCGCCTTGCCCACCAGCTCCGGATGGGTGATCGACAGCCGCGCACCGCTGGCAGGCTGGCTGCCGAAGGGCTCGAACGGCTTCTTCGGGTCGAGCACCTGCTGGTCGTTCTGCAGCAGCAGCGACGCCAGGCCAGTGACCTGCACCTGCAGCGACAGGCGCCGCAGCTGCAGCCCGGCCAGCGCCTGGTAGGCGCTGTGGTGGCAGTTGAAGCCGTCGTGCCAGGCCGGGCGCAGCATCAGGCGCAGCGCCGGCGCGGCCGACTGCAGGCCGTGCAGCGCCGGGTCGGGCACCACCACCGCCGGCTGCTGCGGGCCCAGCGTGCAGCGCAGCACCAGGGCGCGCAGGCTGCCCGTCTCGATGCCCGGCACGGCGGGATAGCCATCGAAGCCGGGGCCCAGCCAGGCCAGCTGCAGGCTGTCGGGCACCACCCAGCCTTCGGGGCCGCTGAACTGCACGTCGAACGGGTTGAACGTGGCCACCAGTGGCGCGGCATCGGCCGGTGCCAGCAAGGCGCGCAGGGCGCGCGGGTCGAAGCTGTCAGCATCGCCGTCGAAGCCCAGCACCAGCGTGACCTGGCGCGTGCCCTCGGCCAATGCCAGCAGCGGCGCGGCCACCGCCACACCCAGCACCGCGGCCGGCGCGGCCTGGCGGCGGGTGGCTGCCGCCAGGTTGCCAAACGGCTGCCAGCGCGGGGCTGCGCCATCGGCCAGCGGAACCTGCGGGCGCACGCTGCGCGCATCGGCCGCCGGGTAGGCGTGGTGCCAGATGCGCTGCACCGGCAGACCGATGGCGCCGCCAGGGCGGTTGCGCTGGGCCAGCTCCAGCAGCGTGGCGGCCTGCTCCCAGTCGGCTGGCGCGGGTGCGGCGCCGGCACCGGCCGCGCGGGCCAGGCCCTGCAGCCAGTCGACGTCGGCCGCGGCCATGCCCAGCGCGGCCAGGCGTGTCCAGGCGGCGTCCAGCGGCACCGGCACGCCAGTGGCCAGGGCCACCATGGCCGTCAGCGCGCTGATGGGGTCACGCGGCCTGGCGGGGCCGGTGGCGCCCGCCGCGAGACGGGTGGACGCCAGCAGCGCCTGCTGCCGCCGGCGCACCTGCACGGTGGTGAAGGCCTCGGCGAACAGGCTGTGCACCCGGGCCCAGTCGGCATCGTCGGCCGGGGTGTTGGCCAGCAGCGTGGGCGGCAGCGCCAGGCTGCGCCGGGCCACCGTCATCACGAAGCGGAAGGCCTCGGCCGACAGGCCAACGTACTGTTCGATGGCCACGAAGCCCTGGTGCAGCGCCGCCAGCGAGGCCACGGCCGGCAGCGGCCAGGCCGGGCGGCCATGGGTGAGCGCCAGCAGCGCATCGACATCGCGCAGCGCGCGCTGGGGTTCCGTCAGCGCCAGCCCGGGCCGCAGGCGCCGGCCGGCGGTCTCGAGCAGGCTGACGATCTCGGCCCACTGGCCGTCGATGCGCAGCTTGGCCTGCATCAGGCTGCGGAACTCGGGAAAGGTGAGGCGCAGCGTGTCGGTGACGAAGGCCCGCACCTCGGGCCGGTCGGTGATGAGCGCATGCACGTCTTCGATGCGGGTGACTTCCGGCAGCTGGTTGTACAGCGCCGCATAGCCGGCCGCGTCCAAGCCGAGCGCGGCGCGCAGATGGGCATGGAAGTCGTCGGGCGCTGCGGCCGGCGGCTGGTAGCCGGCCACGCGGCGGCGGCCGGCCTCGGCCAGCAGGCCGGTGATCAGGCTCCAGTCGGCGCGGTCGCCTTCCAGGCGCTGGCGTCGCAGCTGCATCAGGCGGCGGAAGTCGTCGAACAGCGGCAGGCCCAGGCCGGTGGCCACGAAGTCGACCACCTGGTGCGCCTGCACCAGGGTGTCGAAGTCGATCTCGGCAGGCGGCTGGTTGGCCGGTGCCGGCGCCGGCAGGCCCGGGAAGATGGGCACCGGCAGCGGATCGCCCGGCTGGGGCGCGCCCAGCGCGATGCGCAGCATCGCCAGGAAGGCCTGCTGCCGCGTGCCGCCCTGCAGGTACTGGCGGCTGGCCTGGGCCAGGCCGGTCTGGCGGATGTGCACCCGCAGCGAGCACAGCGCCGCCACCCGCACCTGGCTGGCGAGCAGGTCGTGCCGGGTGGCAAACAACCGTGGCTGGCCGGCAGCGTCGGCGCCGGCGCGCAGCACCGTGCCGGCCGGCAGCAGCGCGCGGGCGACGCGTGCATCGGGCTGCGCCAGCAGGTGCACCCGGTCGGCCACCGCGCGCAAGGGCACCATGCGCAGCACGTCGCGGTAGAAGTGGTCCAGGTGGCGGCCGGTGAAGCGGTTGAGCTGGGCGCGGGTCAGGCCCATCAGGTCCAGGCAGGCCAGCAGCAGGGCCAGCGGCTGCCGCGCCAGCGTGGCATCGGGCGCCCAGGCCGGCACGTCGGCGCGGCCACCGGCGGCCACCTGCAAGGCATCCGCGG
>JAGOBT010000584.1 GCA_017999135.1 Burkholderiaceae bacterium | reverse complement strand
CCGCGGGCGCGCGTCCACCGGCGGCGCGGCAGCGCCAGACCGCGCCAGCTGCAGCGCATCACGCAGGCCGGGCGGCAAGCCGTCCAGCGCCACCGGCACCCCCTGCTGCCGCAGCGCCGTGCACAGCGCCCACAGGCGCGCCGGCAGGCCACCGTCCCAGGCCTGCAGCGCGGTGGCGTCGAAGCCCACCGGCGTGTGCGGGCCCAGTCCGCCGGGCAGATCAGGCCAGGCCACCGGTGCCGCGCCCCAGGTGCCGGCCAGGCGCAGTTGCCAGCCGCCGCCGGCCGCCACCCAGGCGGCCAATGCGGGTGGCGCAGCCGTGGCGGGGGTGGGCAGGGCGGTGTGCATGCCGGCATCATGCTTCAGCGCAGGCAGGACACCAGGGAACGGGAGCGACAGGCGGGGCCAGACGCAGGGATCGGCGATGATCGACCGCTGCGCCCTTGCGCATCTTCCAGACGCCGTCACAGCCATGCCGTTCATCCCCGCCAGCCAGCCACCGCAGCAACCATCACCCGAAGCCTGGTGCTTTGCCTTCGTGCAGCGCGATCTGCTGCTGCCGGCGGGCGAGCCGCTGGCCGGCCCGGTGGGCGGCCTGGCCCTGGCCGCGCTGCTGGGCGGCGCCACCGGGCGCCACTACCTGGGCTCGCTGGCCGGCGCCGACTGCTGGGCCGTGGCCCTGCCCGAGCCGCCACCGGGCTGGGAGCCGAGGCCGCTGCGGGCCGCCATGATGGCACTGGAGCCGCGCCTCAGCGCCCTGGCCGGCCGCGCCGCGCAGGTGCTGGAGTGGGACCGCAGCCACCGCTTCTGCGGCGTGTGTGGCACGCCCACCGAGCTGCAGACCGGCGAGCGCGCCCGCATCTGCCCGGCCTGCCGGCATGCCAGCTACCCGCGGCTGAGCCCGTCGATGATGGCCCTGGTGTGGCGCCCGGGTGAGTTGCTGCTGGCCCGCTCACCCCACTTTGCGCGGGGCATGTACAGCGCGCTGGCCGGCTTCGTCGAGGCCGGTGAATCGCTGGAGGAATGCGTGCACCGCGAGGTGGCCGAGGAGGTGGCGGTCACGGTGGACAGCCTGCGCTACCACGGCAGCCAGAGCTGGCCGTTCCCGCACAGCCTGATGGTGGCCTTCACCGCGCGCTGGACCGGGGGCACCATCGTGCCGCAGGCCGGCGAGATCGAGGACGCCCAGTGGTTCCCGCTGGATGCGCTGCCGAACATCCCGCCGCGCTTCTCGATCGCCGGGCATTTGATCCGCGACACGTTGGCGGCGATGCAGGCCGGCGGGTTCGACTGACGCGCTGCGCTCAGCCCGCGTCGGCGGTGCCCTCGGGCGCCGTCAGCAGGAAGTGCCCGCGCGCCACGATGATCGGCGTGTCGGGGTGGCTCTGCCAGCAGCGCACCTGCACCAAGGCCACGCGAGCGCCCACGCGCACCAGCTCGCAGGCGGCGAAGGTCTCCATCGGCCGGCCGGCGCGCAGGTAGTCGATCGAGAAATCGATGCCCTTGGGCAGCTTGGCGCCGCCCAGCGCCTGCGCCAGGTGCAGCAGCGCGGCCGTCTCGGCGAAGCCGGCCACCACGCCGCCATGCAGCGCCGGCAGGTAGGGGTTGCCGATCAGCTTGTCCTGGTGCGGCATGCGGAACAGCGGCGCGTCGGCGCCCGGCGCCATGCGGATGCCCAGGTAGTCGACATAGGGGATGGTGGTGCCGGGCAGCACGGGCAGGCTGTCGGCCGGCGGCTGCCAGGCAGACGCAGCGGGGGCCGGCGCCGGGGCGGGCGGCGGCGCTGCCGCATCGGCCGCGCCCGGCCTGGGCCGCGGTGTGCCGGCCGGCGTCGACAGCATGAAGGTGGCCTGGGCGGTGGCGATGGGCTGGCTGCGGTCGGTCTGCCAGACCTCGGCGCGCACGAAGGCCACGCTGCGGGTGACACGGTAGCAGTGCGCCTCGCAGTGCACGTCATGCCCCGGGCCGGCGGGGCGCAAGGAATCCATGCGCAGGTCGAGCGTGGCGTAAGGCACGCGCTTGTCCAGCGCCGCGCCCACCGCCAGGCCGCAGGCCGAATCGGCCAGCACGGTGATCACCCCTGGGTGCAGCACCTGGCGCACCGGGTCACCGAGCCAGTCAGGCCGGGCCGGCAGCACCATGGTGCCGCGACCGGTGGACAGCGCGGTGACGGCCATGCCGGCATCGCACATGTGCGGTGTGCGGGCGACGTACTTGCGTTGGAGATCGTCGAGGACGGGATGCATGGGATGCGGGCTCCAGCAAAAAGCCCCGCCAATCGGTGACTGGAGGGGCTTGATGACCAAACTGCGTGCTTGGTGGGCGGTGCAGGGTTCGAACCTGCGACCCCTGCCGTGTGAAAGCCAGGAAATGGGGGTTTCTTGGACTATCTTGGACCCATCTTCCCAGGAGAAGCAGCTAACGAAGTCCATCACAATCCAAGGTGGTTTAGGACACTTTTAGGACACCTGTGATGGCGACGCGAATCGACACCGTAGAGGGGCGCAGCAAGCTCAAGCCTCGAGCTGCACCGTACTGGCTCACACTCCGCAAAGGCGGTCAGCTCGGATTCCGTCGAATGTCCGTCGACACCCGCGGCGCCTGGCTGGCTCAGGCTTACGACCCGTCAACTCTGAAGCAGACAAGACGCAGCCTCGGGGATTTCAGCGACATCGTCGAGAGCAAGCGTTTTGAAGCTGCACGTAAGGCTGCCGAGGTCTGGTTCGAACACCTCGGCCGCGGCGGCAGCCTGGACGTCGTGACAGTGAAGGTGGCGTGTGAGCAATACGTCACCTA
>JAGOBT010000582.1 GCA_017999135.1 Burkholderiaceae bacterium | reverse complement strand
GCACCAGCTTGAGCACTTCGGGCGCATACGACACCCGGTCCATGCGGTGGCCGGTGGACATGGTGAACACCTCGTGCGCGCCCGCAGCGCCATAGGTGCGCAGGCGCTGCACCACCTCGTCGGCCAGGCCGGCCACCACGCGGCGGCCCCCGGCGGTTTGCCAGCTGTTGAACTGGGCCACCGCGCCGGCGGTGGCATTGCCGCCCAGAAAGCCGTAGCGCTCCACCAGCAGCACACGGGCACCTGCGCGGCCTGCGGCCACAGCCGCCATGGTGCCGGCCACGCCACCGCCACAGACGATCAGGTCGGGCTGCAGGCTTGCTGCCATCACCCTTCGGCCTTGATGCCGCGAGCCTTGATCACCTGCTGCCAGCGCGCGGCCTCGGCCTTGAGCGTCTGGGCGGTGCTGGCCCGGGTGCTGGCCACCGGTGCCACACCCAGCGCGGCAAAGCGGCCGGCCATGACCTCACCCCCCAGGGCCTTGGACAGCACGCCTTCGAGCCGGGACAGGCCTTCGGGCGGGATGCTGCCCTTGGGCGCCAGCAGGGCGGCAAAGCCCTGCACCTCCAGCGCGGCAAAGCCCAGGGCGCGCAGTGTGGGCACGTTGGGCAGATCGGGGTGGGGCATGGCCTGCGACACCGCCAGCGCCCGCAGCCGGCCGGAACGCAGGTGCGGCAGCAGGGTGGGCAGGTTCAGGAAGCCAAAGGCCACCCGCGCGGCGATCAGGTCGGGCATGAGGGCGGCTTCACCCTTGTACGACACGCTGGTGATGGTGGTGCCGGTCTGGATGGCAAACAGCTCGGCGGTCAGGTGGGCCAGCGTGGCATTGCCGCTGTTGCCGGCGGTCAGTGCGCCAGGTTGGGCCTTGGCCTCGGCGATCAGGTCCTGGATGGTCTGGGCCTTGGCGGTGGCGGGCACCACCAGCACCAGCGGCTGGGCCGACACCATGGCCACGGCGTCAAAGTCGCGCTCCACGTCGTAGGCCAGCGCCGGGTTGAGGATGGGGTTGATCACCATGCTGTTGCTGCCCATCAGCAACGTGTGGCCGTCGCGTGCCTGGGCAGCAGCCATGACGCCCACCGCACTGCCACCACCGGGCCGGTTTTCCACCACGATGGGCTGGCCCAGCTGCGGCGCGATCAGCTCGCCCAGCGCACGGGCCGACAGGTCGGCCGGGCCACCCGGGCCAAACGGCACGATGATGCGCAGCGGCTTGGCCGGCCAGGGGTCGGCGGCGCGAACCGGCAGGCCTGCCGTCAAGGCCAGGCCGCCCACAGAGGCCAGCAGGTGGCGGCGGGAGAAAGTGACTGAGGTCATGGGGTGTCTCCGGGGTTCACGGGGCGAGCAACTGGCCAAAGGCGGTGTTGAGCTGGGCCTGGGCCTGGACCAGGCGGGTCTGGCGTTGGGCCAGCCAGTCGGTGTCGGCCTTGTGGCTTTGCTGCGCCAGGCCCAGCATGCGCCGCACTTCGGCCGGCTGCGGCCCGCCAATGCCCACGCGGGTGCGCACCATGGTCTCGGCCGACAGCGCGGCGCGGAAGGCCTTGGCGTCCAGCGCCAGTTTGGGGTCGACCTTGTACTTGGCGGCGCCTTCGGCATAGATGCGTACCGCCTCGGCATATGGAAACTCCGCCGGCTTCAGGCCCTTGAGCTTGGCAAACTGCACCACCTCGCTGGCAAAGTGGTGGCCCACCCGGAACGGAATCTGGTGCAGGCGCTGCAGGGTTTCGGCCAGCTCCATGGACGTGGTCCAGTCGCCGTCGAGTTCTTCAAGCGAGCGCTTCGGGTCGATGCGCAGCGCCTTCATGACCTGCACAAACTGGCCGAGCATTTCGGTGGCCAGAACAAAGGTGCGCGCCGTCTGCGTTGTGTCCTTGTAATCCACCATGCCGGGGGTGACGTTGTGCGCCCGCAGTGTGACCCACTGGGCCGATGCCACCACGTCCGTCGCCTTGCTGCGCAGACCCATGATCACGCCGGGGTTGGCTTTCTGGGGCATGGCGCTGCTGGTGTAGGTGCTGCCGGCGTCCAGCAGCAGCCAGGGCCGCGTCTGGTGGTACTGGGTGTGCACGTCCTGCATCAGCGCGCCAATGCGGATGGCCACCGAGCTGGCGATGCCGGCCGCCTCGATCGGCACGTCGTACGAGATCACCTGCCCGGCGTCGTAGGAGTTGACCACCAGGCCGTCAAAGCCCAGCAGGTCGGACAGGCGCTGGCGGTTCAGCGGCCAGCTGGAGTTGGCCAGCACGGCGGTGCCCATGGGGCTCAGGTTCAGCCGGGCATAGCACTCGCGCAGACGCTGGCTGTCGCGGGCCAGCGAGTCGGCAAAGGCCAGCAGGTAGTGGGCATAGCTGACCGGCTGGGCCTGCACGCCGTTGGTGTAGGCCGGAACAAAGGTTTCCACATGCTGGGCGGCAATGTCCAGCAGGGCCTGGCGGGCGCGCAGCAGCGCGTCGGCGGTGTCCAGCACCTCGGTGCGCAGGCGCATGACGCGCACCGCGGCCAGCATGTCCTGGCGGCTGCGCCCGGTGTGGACCAGGGTGGCTTCGGGGCCGGCCTTGTCGGAAATGATGCGCTCGATCTGCAGCACATCGGTGGGCCGCTTGCCGCCGGGCTGGTCGGCCTGGCGGATCGAGTGGGCCACACCCTCGGCCACCGGCCGCACCAGCGGCTTGGGGATGATGCCCTCTTCCACCAGCATCACGGTCGATGCCATGTTGATGCGGCCCAGCCAGTAGAACTGGTCTTGCGCCTTGGAAAGCGCGCTGGTGGCGTCGCGGGTCACCGTGCCGCGCAGCTTGTCGGCTTCGGCCTGGC
>JAGOBT010000581.1 GCA_017999135.1 Burkholderiaceae bacterium | reverse complement strand
CACCTTCACCTCGTCCAGGTAGCCGCGCACCGCCTCGCCGCCCACGGTGCCGGCCTTGTACTGGCCACGCACCACGTCACGCGCCACGCTGTCGGGCGTGAAGGGCTTGAGCGAGCGCAGCACCTTGAGCTTCTCGTCGCGGATGGCGTCGGCGTCGTTGGTGGATGGCGGCTCCATCGCGATCATCGTCAGCAGCTGCAGCGCATGGTTCTGGATCATGTCGCGCAGCGCGCCGGTGGTGTCGTAGTAGTCGCCCCGGGTGCCCACGCCCAGGCCCTCGGCCAGCGTGATCTGGATGTTGGCGATGCTCTCGCGCCGCCACAGCGGCTCGAACAGCGCATTGCCGAAGCGCAGCGCCATCAGGTTCTGCACCGCCGGCTTGCCCAGATAGTGGTCGATGCGGTAGGCCTGCTGTTCGGCAAACGCGGCGCGCACCACGCGGTTGATCTCCTGCGCGCTGGCCAGGTCGTGGCCCAGCGGCTTTTCCAGCACCACGCGCACGTTGGGGCCGTTCAGCCCGGCGGCGCCCAGCTGCTCGCAGATCACCGGGAACAGGTACGGGCTGGTGGCCAGGTACAGCACGGCGGTGTCGGCGCCGCGGGCGTCGATCCACTGCTTCAGGCCGGCGTAGTGCGCGGGTTGGGACAAGTCCATGCGCCTGTAGTGCAGCAGCTCGGCGAAGCGGGCGAACTCGTCGTCGCTGGGGCGCTTGGCGCTGTCCACCTCGGGAAAGCGCTCGCGGATGAACTGGCGGTATTCAGCGTCGCTGCGCTCGTCGCGCGCCACCGCCAGGATGCGCCCGCCCGGCGGCAGCTTGCCGTGGCGGAAGGCCTGGAACAGCGCAGGCATCAGCTTGCGCCAGGTGAGATCGCCGGTGCCGCCGAAGAAGACGAGGTCGAAGGACATGGACAGACGTGCCTTGTGCGTTGATGATGTAACGAAGTTACATCAAGAATCATGCCCAAGTTTCTTCGGCGGGTCAATTGCCGCCCGCCCACCGGGCGTGGCGTCAGCAGGTGGTCAATCCGGCAGCGGGCCGCGGCGGTCGTCCACCGACTGGCCATGGGGCTCCAGCGCCAGGTCGCCGGGGCCGAGCAGGCGGTTCTGCGTGCTCAGCACCGGGGTGCCGGGCGGCAGGCGCGCATGCCAGACACGCAGGAACACACCGCCCCGCGCACGCCGGTTGATGAAGGTGTTGCCACGCACGGTGAGCTGGTTGTCGGGCCAGGGCTGGCCCTCGGCGCCATAGGACAGCATCACCGGGTTCTCGGTCAGCGGGCTCTGCACCAGGGTGTTGCCTTCCAGCAGCACATCGCCGCCGTTGGGCAGATCCACCTCGTACGAGGCCTGGCCGCTGCGGCCGTCGTCGAAGCGGTTGCCGGTGATCACGCTCTGCCGCGCACGGCTCTTCAGCAGGTGGCCGATGCGGCCCTGTTCGAGCACGCTGTCTTCCACGCGCAGCCGGGCGATGCGGCCCACGTACAGCAGGTGCGGCAGCGCGCCCGGGTTGTCGGGCGCTGCGCTGAAGTGGCAGCGGTGGATGTCGAGCTCGGCGTCGCCATGGTTGCTGGTCAGCACGCCGTTCTGGTTGTCATGGAAGGCACAGCCGCGCAGCACCAGGTGGCCGCGTTCGAAGCGGATGCCGGCGCCGTTCTGGTCCGGTACCCGGGCACCGCGGAAGGCGATGTTCTCGACCGTGATGGCGCCATCGCGCACCACCCAGATCGCCTTGCCCTCGGCATGCGCGCCATCGGCCTGCAGCACCGGCTGCCCGCCCAGCCCCACGATGTGCAGCCGGCGCTGGCGGATCACCGCCACGTCGCCGCGGTAGGTGCCCGGCAGCACGGCGATGGTGTCGCCGTCCTGCGCCTGTTGCAGGGCGTCGGCCACGCGGGTGAGCGCCTCGCCCGGACCCACGCGCCAGGTGGTGCCGGCGCGCGCGGGCTGCCATGCGGGCAGGCCGCCGATCAGGCCGGCGGCCAGGATCTGGCGGCGGTTCAGGGGGGTGCGGGCCATGGGTGCATTCTGGCGGGCCGGGCGATGGTGGCCGTTCGTCACCCGCCTGAAACCCGCAACGCCAGGGCCTGCGGTCTAATTCGGGTTGACCCGAGGACCCCCCGCCATGCACCAGCTCGACCAACTCAAGCAGTTCACCACCGTGGTGGCCGACACCGGCAACTTCAAGCAACTGGCGCAGTTTGCCCCGCGCGACGCCACCACCAACCCGTCGCTGATCCTGAAGGCGGTGCAGCAGCCCGACTACGCGCCGCTGCTGGCACGCACCGTGGCCGCCCACCGTGGCCAGCCGCTGGACGCGGTGGTCGACCAGGTGCTGGTGGCCTTCGGGCTGGAAATTCTGCAGGTGGTGCCCGGCCGGGTGTCGACCGAGGTGGATGCACGGCTGAGCTTTCACACCGCCGCCACGCTGGCCCGGGCGCGCCGGCTGATCGCGCTGTACGAAGCCGCCGGCATCGGCCGCGACCGGGTGCTGATCAAGATCGCCGCCACCTGGGAGGGCATCCAGGCCGCCAAGGAACTGGAAGCCGAAGGCATCCACTGCAACCTGACGCTGCTGTTCGCCTTCTGCCAGGCGGTGGCCTGTGGCGATGCCGGCGTGCAGCTGATCAGCCCCTTCGTCGGCCGCATCTACGACTGGCACAAGAAGCAGGCCGGCGCCACACCAGGAGGATGGGACGAAGCCGCCCGCGCCGGCGCCAACGACCCCGGCGTGTTGTCGGTCGAGCGCATCTACAACCACTACAAGCGCTTCGGCATCGCCACCGAGGTGATGGGCGCCAGCTTCCGCAACATCGGCC
>JAGOBT010000580.1 GCA_017999135.1 Burkholderiaceae bacterium | reverse complement strand
CGTGCACATCGCCGAAGAAGGCCTGGCGCTGCGCGGCACCTTCATCATCAACCCCGAAGGCCAGATCAAGACCGCCGAGATCCACAGCAACGAGATCGCCCGCGACGTGTCGGAAACCCTGCGCAAGCTGAAGGCCGCCCAGTACACCGCCGCCAACCCCGGCCAGGTGTGCCCGGCCAAGTGGAAGGAAGGCGCGAAGACGCTTGCTCCTTCGATCGACCTGGTCGGCAAGATCTGATGACCCACCCCCGAAGCGCCTTCGGCGCTTCCCCCTCAAGGGGGCACCGCCAGCGGCCCGGCAAAGCCGGTTCCGCAGCGGTCGCTTGGCGGGGGCTCCGCCCCTGCCCCCGGCCTGATTGTTTGATCAGGCCCCGCTGACAGCCTCCAACGCGACCCTGGCGCCGGAGGCTGTCAACGGGGTCCGACCGACTCCGCCCCCACCCTTCCGCCAACCAAGGACACCGCCATGTTGGACGACAGCATCAAGGCACAACTCGCTGCCTATTTTGAACGCATCACCCAGCCGATCACGCTGATCGCCAGCCTCGACGATTCCGAAGGCGCGCAGCAGATCCGTGAACTGGTGACCGAGGTGGCCGCCGTGGCCCCGGCCAAGATCAGCGCCCGCTTCGACGGCACGTTCGAACGCAAGCCGTCCTTCCAGATCACCCGCGTCGGCCACGACATGGGCGTGCACTTCGCCGCCGTGCCGATGGGGCATGAATTCACCTCGCTGCTGCTGGCGCTGCTGTGGGCCGGCGGCCACCCGCCCAAGGTCGAGCCCGACGTGCTGGAGCAGATCAAGGGCCTCGATGGCGACTTCGCCTTCGACACCTGGATGAGCCTGACCTGCCACAACTGCCCGGACGTGGTGCAGGCCATGCACCTGATGGCCGTGTTCAACCCGCGGGTGCGGGCCGTGGCCATCGACGGCGGGCTGTTCCAGAAGGAGGTCGAGGACCGCCAGATCATGGCCGTGCCCAGCGTGTTCCTGAACGGCGCGCCGTTTGGCAACGGCCGCATGGAGGTGGGCGAGATCCTGGCCAAGATCGACACCGGCGCGTCCAGGCGCGAGGCCGCCAAGCTCAACGAGCGGGCGCCTTACGAGGTGCTGATCATCGGCGGCGGCCCGGCCGGCGCCGCGGCGGCGGTGTATGCCGCGCGCAAGGGCATCCGCACCGGCATCGTGGCCGAGCGCTTCGGCGGCCAGACCATGGACACGCTGGGCATCGAGAACTACCCCTCGGTGCTGGAGACCGAAGGGCCGAAGTTCGCCGCCGGCCTGGAAGCCCAGGTGCGCCATTACGGCGTGGACCTCATCACCCTGCAGCGCGTGGCCCAGATCACCCCGGCCGCCGAGCCGGGTGGCCATGCGACCGTGGCGCTGGAGAACGGCGCGCAACTGAAGGCCCGCAGCGTGATCGTGGCCACCGGCGCCCGCTGGCGCAACATGAACGTGCCCGGCGAAGCCGAGTACCGCACCAAGGGCGTGGCCTACTGCCCGCACTGCGACGGCCCGCTGTTCAAGGGCAAGGACGTGGCGGTGATCGGTGGCGGCAACTCCGGTGTGGAAGCTGCGATCGACCTGGCCGGTGTGGTGAAGAGCGTCACCCTGCTGGAGTTCGCCGACCAGCTCAAGGCCGACCAGGTGCTGGTGGACAAGTTGAAGAGCATGCCCAACGTCACCATCCACGTGAACGCGCAGACCACCGAGGTGGTGGGCGACGGCCAGAAGATGAACGGCCTGAAGTGGAAGGACCGGGTGACCGGCCAGGAGCACAGCCCCGCGCTGGCCGGTGTGTTCGTGCAGATCGGCCTGGTGCCCAACGCCGAGTTCCTGAAGGGCACGGTGGAACTGAGCCGCTTCGGCGAGATCATCATCGACGCCAAGTGCCACACCAGCGTGCCGGGCATCTTTGCCGCCGGCGACGTGACCACGGTGCCGTACAAGCAGATCGTCATCGCCGCCGGTGAAGGCTCGAAGGCTGCGCTCAGCGCGTTCGACCACCTGATCCGCACGCCGGCCCCGGCGGCGGCCTGACTGCGGCCTGATGGCGGCCGGCCGCCGGGCCGGCCCAGGGCAGAATGCGCGGCTTTGCCTGACTGACCCGAGGACGATCCGCGCGTGTTCAAGAACCTGATGGTGTACCGGCTGGCGCCGGACTGGCAACCCACCCTGGCGGTGATC
The DNA here is from genome assembly GCA_017999135.1 of Burkholderiaceae bacterium. GTDB lineage: Bacteria > Pseudomonadota > Gammaproteobacteria > Burkholderiales > Burkholderiaceae_C > Pseudaquabacterium. Next base: position 635 of record JAGOBT010000580.1, on the reverse strand, counting down.
GACACCGCACTGGCCACCCAGCCGTTTGCCGAGTGCGGCGCCACCCAGCCGCGGTCGACCGGCTGGGTCAGCCCGCGCGGCGACGACCATGGCGCACTGGTCGAGGCCATCGACGGCCAGTGGCTGCTGCAGCTGATGGTCGAATCGAAGCTGGTGCCGGGTTCGGTCGTCAAGCGCCAGGTGGAGACGCTGGCAGCGCAGATCGAGAAGACCACCGGGCGCAAGCCGGGCAAGAAGGAAACCCGCGAGCTGAAGGACCAGGCCCTGCTGGACCTGCTGCCGATGGCCTTCACCAAGCGCGGCACCGTCAAGGTGTGGATCTCGCCGGCCAGCCGGCTGCTGGTGATCGACGCCGGCAGCGCCAGCCGCGCCGACGAGACCCTGACCGCACTGACCCAGGTGCTGCCCGGCCTGTCGGCCCAGCTGATCAACACCGCGCAATCGCCCGAGGCGGCGATGGCCGACTGGCTGGTCAGCGGTGAGCCGCCCACGCCCTTCACCATCGACCGCGACTGCGAGCTGAAGGCCGCCGACGGCGAGAAGCCGGTGGTGCGCTATGCCCGCCATGCGCTGGACCTGCCCGAGATCCGCGAGCACATCACCGCCGGCAAGCGCCCCACCCGCCTGGCGCTGAC
>JAGOBT010000068.1 GCA_017999135.1 Burkholderiaceae bacterium | reverse complement strand
TCTCCTATCGATCAATCAACAAAGGATCCGTAGCGCTGCAGATCCAGCAGCCGCCGTGGAACCGGCTTTGCCGGGCCACTGGCGGCGCCCCCTGGGGGGAGCGCCGCAGGCGCTTCGGGGGGGTCAGTTGCTCCAGCCGCCGTCGATGACCTGGGCTGTTCCTGTCGTGAAGGCGCTCTCGTCGCTGGCCAGGTACACGGCCAGTGCGGCGATCTCGGTGGTGCGGCCCAGGCGGCCCATCGGCTGGCGGGCGATGAAGGCGGCCTCCACCTGCGCCAGCGTCTGGCCGCTGGCCTGGGCCTGGGCAGCGATGCGGTCGCGCAGCGACGGGGATTCCACCGTGCCGGGGCAGATGGCATTGCAGCGCACGCCGCGGGTGATGAAGTCGGCGGCCACGGCCTTGGTCAGGCCGATCACTGCGGCCTTGGTGCTGCCATAGACGAAGCGGTTGGGCGCGCCTTTCAGGCTGCCGGCCACGCTGGCCAGGTTGATGATGCTGCCGCCGTGGCCGCCGTTCTCCGCCAGCATGCCGGGCAGAAAGGCCTGGATGGTGCGGAACTGGCTGCGCACGTTGAGGTTGAAGGCGAAGTCCCAGTCGGCCTCGGTGCAGTCGAGCACCGTGCCGGCGTGCACATAGCCGGCGGCATTGACCAGCACGTTCACCGGCCCGGCCTGCGCCGCGGCGGCGCGGATGGCGGCGGCATCGGTGGCGTCCAGCACCTGGGCGCGGCAGCCGGTGGCTTCGACCACGCCATGCAGCAGGGCGGCGCTGATGTCGGTGGCGATGACGGTGGCGCCCTCGCGCACGAAGGCCTCGGCGATGGCCCGGCCGATGCCCTGGCCGGCGGCGGTGATGAAGGCGGTCTTGCCCTGGAGTCGTTGCGACATGGGATGGGTCTCGGTTGCGGGAAAGTGAGTCAGGCGCTGTGGATCAGGCGGCGTGGGCCAAGCCGCCGGCGGCCGGCAGCAGGCCGGCCAGCCGGTCATGCGATTGCTGCAGGTGTGCATGCATCGCCGCGCGGGCGGCAGCCGGGTCGCGACGGGTGATGGCATCGAGCACAGCCTGGTGCTCGTCCAGCGCCTCGCGCCAGGTGGGCAGCGTCTCGTAGTGCTGGCCCAACTGCTCGAACAGCGGGGTGTTGCGTTCGTCGTACAGCGCGGTCACGGTGCGCAGCAGCGGGCCGTTGTCGGCCGCCTCGGCAATGCGCAGGTGGAACAGGCGGTCGCCCTGCACCGGCGCGCGCCCGGCAGCCACGTCGGCACGCATCAACGCCAGGGCCTGCTGCAGGCCCGCCAGGGCGGGGCCATCCAGCAATTGCGCGGCCATGGCCGCCAGTTCGCATTCGATGACCTGGCGCGCCCGGATGATCTCGAACGGGCCGAACGGCGCGTCCACCGGCGTGGCGCTGGGGGCGCTCTCTCGGGCGATCACGATCACGCCTGAACCCATGCGCACGGCGACCAGGCCCTCGACCTCCAGCGCGATCAGCGCCTCACGCACCGATGGGCGCGACACGCCCAGTTGCACCGCCAGGTCGCGCTCGGCCGGCAGGCGGCTGCCGACCGGGAATTCACCGGCGCGGATCAGCCCGCGCACCTGGTCGGCGATCTGGCGGTAGAGGCGGCGCGGGGCCAGCGGTTGCAGGGGCATCGGATGGAATTGGCCAAGTGGCCTGACCAGTTGCCTGCAGTGTCCTGCAGGCCAGGCCGCGCCGCTGAGCGGGGAAACCCGCGTGCCGGACGGTCTGGCAGGCGGTGTGGCCGTCTGCTCACCAGCGGCAGCCCTTGTCGCGCACGCTGTCGGCCACCAGCGGCACCACCGCCAGCAAGCCGAGCGCGCCGTAGGCCTCGCGGCAATCCGGCTGGCCGGCCTTCTGGATGTCGCGCGCCAGCTTCGACGGCTGCTCGGGCGGATGCGGCACCACCGGCAGCAGGCCGCGCGGCCCCTGCGCCGACACCGGGCCGCCGGGCGGGCGCACCAGGCGCAGGTCGAGCCGCGGCGCACTGGCCGGCAGCGACGGCGCGGTGGCCACGTCATGGCCCACCCGCGCGCCGGCGTCGGGCCCGCCGATCGGACGGCCCATCAGGTCGACCGACCCCGGCAAGGGCCGGGCGGCCGCTGTGGCGGGCCCGGCCGATGGCGCCGTGGCTGGCGGGCTGCTCGTTGGCCCGGCGGATGGCGGCAGCGATGCAGCGGTTGGTGCGGCGGCGGTTGGTGCGGCGGCAGTTGGTGCGGTGGCGGTCTGCGCAGGAGCCGTTGGCGTCGAAGCCACGGGTGGCGATGCGGCCGACCGTTCGGCCGGGGCCGGCGTGGGTGCAGTGGACGGCGACGCCGCGACCGTGGGGTTTATCGCAGCCGGCGCCGCGGGCGCTGGCGCCGCAGCAGGCGCCACGGCCAGAGGCGGCAGCGGTATCGCCTCTGCAGTGGCCAACGGAGCCGCTGGCAACGCAAGCGCGGCAATGGCCGCCGGTGCCGGCCGTGGTGGCGCCGGCAGGCGTGCCATGGGCGCCGGGTCAGGCGGCAGCGCGGGGAGCGCGGGCACCGGCGGTGCGGCGGCCGTGGGCGCTGGGGCAGGCGCCGGCAGCGCGAGATCGGGCAGCGGCAGCGGACCGGCCGCTGGCGCGGCGATGCCGGGCGCCTGCATACCCTGCGGCCGCACTGCCCGGACCGGCGCGGCGCGTGGCGGCGGCGCCGGCGTGGGCACCGGCGCCGGGGCGGGCGGTGGCACCGGGAGCGGCAGGTTCAGCGCCGGGAGCGGCAGGTTCTGCACATCGGGCTGTGGTGGCACTGGCAGACGGGCTGGCGCGATGGCCGGCACCGCCTCCAGCGGGCGTGCCAGCAGCGGCACGCGCTCGGGCGCAGCCTCCGGTGCAGGCTCCGTTGCAGCGGCGGGTGCCTGGACCTCCGCCGGCGGCGGCTCCGCGGCAGGGGCTGCCGCGGCCGGTCTGGCGGCTGGCGGCAGATCGGCCGCCACGGCCGGTGGCACGTCAGGCACCGCGGCAGGCGCTGCATCGGCGGCGGGTTCGGGTGTGGCCTGCGGCTGCCACACCCCCGCGCGCGCCGCGCCGGCATCCCGGTGGATCTGGGGCGTGTCCTGCGGCGTGCGCACCGCGCCGCCCCAGCGGCGTTCACGCGCCGTGCCCTGCGGGCCCGAATAGACATCCGACGGCACGGTGGCGTCGGCGCGGCCGCCAGGGTCGCTGCCGGTCAGGCGGATGTTCAGCGCACCCCACACGCCCTGCCCGGGCGCCGCGCTGCCGCCCTCGGTGTTGCCGAACACCAGCACCACCAGCACATGCAGCAGCACGGCCAAGATGAAGCACTGCCGCAGCGTGGACGGCGCGCCCGGCCGGCCGGGCCAGGGCGTGGAGCCGGGCAGCGCCGCGGGGCTCATCGGCGTGGCAGGTGCAGCGCCGGGCGCTGGCGCGCGTCAGCCGCGGCCGACGAACGGCATCTTGGTGGCCATCACCGTCATGAACAGCACGTTGGCGCTGGCTGGCAGGCGGGCCATGGTCATGAAGCCGTCGACGACCGACTGCAGGTCCATGCGCGCCTCGGGCTTGATGCTGCCGTCGGCCTGCGGCACGCCCTTGGCCATGCGTTCGGTCATGTCGCTGGCCACGTTGCCGATGTCGATCTGGCCCACGGCGATGTCATAGGCCCGGCCGTCGAGCGACGCCGCGCGGGTGAGCCCGGTGATGGCGTGCTTGGTGGCGGTGTAGGCGATCGACCCCGGCCGCGGCGCATGCGCCGAGATCGAGCCGTTGTTGATGATGCGCCCGCCCATCGGCGACTGATGGCGCATCATCTTGAACGCACCCGCCAGGCAAAAGAACGCGCCGTTCAGGTTGGTGTCGACCGCGCGGCGCCAGGTGGCGGCATCGATCTCGTCGGGCGTCTGCACCGGCAGCGACACGCCGGCGTTGTTGAACAGCAGGTCGAGCCGGCCGAAGCGTTGGCCGATGGTGGCGAACAGCGCGTCCACCGTGGTTTCGTCCCCCACGTCGCAGGGCACGGCCAGCGCACGCTCGGCGATGTCGCCGAACGGGTCACCGGCCTTGGCGATGGCGGCCTGCAGTGCGTCCATCCGGCGGCCGGTGTAGACCACCCGCCAGCCGTCGGCCACCAGGGCGGCGGCGCAGCCCAGGCCGATGCCCGAGCCAGCGCCGGTGACCAGCGCGATGCGGTTGTGGGGAGTGGTCGATGCCATGGCGCGTCTCAATGGTGTGATGATTGACGCAGTCTGCCACAGGCCACCCCTGGCGCCAGCCGGCACAAGCCCTGCCCCGCTGGGGCGCGGAGCCGCCTCAGCGGCTGCTGGCGGGCAGGCGCAGCAGGCTGGGCTGCAGATGCCAGGCCCAGTGCACCACCGCCGCCAACCAGAACTGCGCAGCCAGCAGCCCCAGCGCCGCGCCGCCGGGCTGCAACGGTGCCAGCAACGCCGCCAGCACCGCCGCCTGCGCCGCCCAAGCGCTGAACCACACGGTGTTGTCGATGCGCGGGCGGCGGCCGGCCTGCTGCAGCGCCACCTGCGTGGCCCGCAACATCACCAGGTTGCCCAGGCAGCCCATCAGCAGTGCCGGCCACACCGACAGCTCGGGGTGCAGCAGCGTCAGGCCGGCGGCCGTGCCCAGCCACACCCAGGCAAAGCGCTGCAGTGCGCCCTGGCGGGTGGTGGACGGGGCCATGCCGGCGCCATCGGGCCGGCCCAGCGCCACGGCCAGCGGCACCAGGCCCAGCCACAGCGCCACCTGCAGTGCCATCTGCAGCCACAGACCCTGGCTCAGTGCCAGCGCCACGGCGCCGGCCCAGGTGCCGACCGCCAGCACCACCAGGCCCAGCAGGGCCGGCAGCGCGCGGGCACGGCCGGTGCCATCGCCAGCGGTCCTGCGGTGCTCCAGCACCGTCAGGCCCACCAGGCCGGCCAGCAGCGCCAGACCCACCGCCAGCGCGGCCAGGCCCAGGGCAGCCAGCGTGGTGCTGGCATGGAAGCCCAGCGCGGCCAGGCCGGCACCAGCGGCCACCAGCGCCAGCGGCACGGCCAGCAGGCGCGCCGCCAGTGGCGGGCCGTCGAGCCAGCGCGGCAGCGCGTCACACAACAGGCCCACCAGGAACAGCGGCCACACCGCCACGCCCAGCAGCCAGGCCTGCGCCAGCGCCGGGTCCAGCACCCAGGGCAGGGGCAGGCCGAGCGCCGGCGCCACCTGCGCCAGCGCCCACCACAGCGCGGTGGCCACCAGCAGCAGGCCGCCCGCGGCAAAGGCCAGGCGCTGTGGCGCCGCCAGCAGGCGCTGCAACGGCCGCGCCATGGACGAGGCGCCCCGCCGGGCGCCAAAACTGCCCGACGGCAGGCCGGCGGCTTGGGGTTGGAAGTGGTTCATGGCAAGACGGGGGGAACAGGAATCTCAGACGGTGGCCAGGTCGGCGCAGCGCAGCGCGGCAGCGGCGCGGCGGCGGCCGGGGCCAGCAGGTGGGCAATCAGGTCACGCACCGGGCGGATCTGCGCGCCGAACGGCAACGCGCCCACGCCGCGAAAGTACAGGCCCTTCTTCACATCACCGCGCAGGGCCGCGGCCAGCTGCTGGTCGATGCAGAACTGGCCCCAGCCAGGCAGACCGTCGCGCAGGCCGCACTGGGCCAGGCAATCGAAGGCCTGGGTGCAGCGGCCCTTGTCGTGCACCACGGCCTGCAGCCGCGGCTCGGCCTTCAGGTAGGCCTTCAGCCAGGGTGTGGCCACGGCACGGGCGGGCAGGCCGGCCACGCTGGTGAAGGTGAGCATGTCTTCGTCGCGTGCGCCGGCCAGCACCTGCTTGAAGCCCGGGCTGGCGTCGCCTTCGGTGGTGACGGCGAACGGCGTGCCCAGCTGCGCCGCCGCGCCGCCCAGGGCCTGGATGCGGGCGATGTCGGCCCGGCTGCGGATGCCGCCGGCGGCGATCAGCGGGATGCGCCCTTCCAGCCCGGCGCTGCGCAGGAAGGCCAGCGATTCAGGAATGCAGCGCTCGAAGTCGAAGCGCGGGTCGTCCAGGTCGGCGATCTTGGCGGCGCCCAGGTGGCCGCCGGCCAGGCGCGGGTGCTCCAGCACGATGGCGTCGGGCAGGCGCTTCTTGCGCTCCCATTTCTTGACCACCAGGGCCACGCCCCGCGCATCACTGAGGATGGGCACCAGCAGGGCCTGCGGGTGGTCGGCCGCCAGGTCGGGCAGGTCCAGCGGCAGGCCGGCGCCCACCACCACCATGTGCACGCCGGCTTCCAGCGAGGCGCGCACGTAGGCGGCGTAGTCGCTGACGGCGCGCATCACGTTCATGGCCACCAGGCCGTGGTCGCCGGCGATGGCCAGCGCGGCGCGCACCTCGCGGCCCACGGCCTCCAGGTTGGCGGCGTTGATCTGGGCACGGGTGTCGTCGTCGCAGCCCACCCGCTGCGGCAGGTGCTGGGTGCGCGCCATCAGATCAGGATGGTGGCGGCGCAGGTCGACCGAGCTGAGCGTGCCCACGCCGCCCAGCGCGGCCACGCTGCCGGCCAGGCGGTGGGCCGACACGCCCACGCCCATGCCGCCCTGCACGATGGGCAGCAGGCGGCGGCCCGCCAGGTGCAGCGGCTGCAGGCCGCTGGCGGCCAGCAGCGGCTGCATGTCGGGCGGCAGGTCCGACGGGAGTTCGGTGGCAGATTGGGCAGTCGGCATGGGTGCCGGCCGCGCAGCGGCCGTGGGGTGGGCAAAGCAGGCGGCAGGCTAGCGGCGCGCCAGCGTCGGGACCTTGATCAGGATCAGGGTTCTCCCCGAACTGGTGCCGGCGATGCACCGGCGCGACATCCAGCCAGGGCCCGGTGATCGTCTAGCATGACGGTCGCCCTGCCCTGGAGACCCACTGATGACCACCCCCCACCGCATTGCCGCCATCCCCGGCGATGGCATCGGCAAGGAAGTGATGCCCGAAGGCCTGCGCACCCTGCAGGCGGCGGCGACGCGCTTCGCCATCCCGCTGGAGATCACGCCCATCGCCTGGGCCAGCTGCGACCACTACCAGCAGACCGGCCAGATGATGCCGGACGACTGGAAAGCGCAGATCGGCGGCATGGACGCCATCCTGTTCGGCGCGGTGGGCTGGCCCGACACGGTGCCCGACCACATCTCGCTGTGGGGCAGCCTGCTGAAGTTTCGGCGTGAGTTCGACCAGTACATCAACCTGCGCCCGGCGCGGCTGATGCCGGGCGTGCCCTGCCCGCTGGCCAACCGCAAGCCCGGCGACATCGACATGCTGATCGTGCGCGAGAACACCGAGGGCGAGTACAGCAGCGTGGGCGGCGTGATGTTCGGCGGCACCGAGCGCGAGTTCGTGCTGCAGGAGAGCGTGTTCACCCGCCATGGCAGCGAGCGGCTGCTGAACTACGCCTTCAACCTGGCGCGCAGCCGTGCCCGCAAGCATGTGACGGTGGCCACCAAGAGCAACGGCATCGCGATCAGCATGCCCTGGTGGGACGAGCGCGCCGCCGAGGCCGCCGCCCGCCACCCCGACATCACCTGGGACAAGCAGCACATCGACATCCTGGCCGCACGCTTCGTGCTGCAGCCGCAGCGCTTCGACGTGGTGGCCGCCACCAACCTGTTCGGCGACATCCTGAGCGACCTGGGCCCGGCCTGCACCGGCACCATCGGCATCGCGCCCAGCGCCAACCTGAACCCGGAGCGCCAATTCCCCAGCCTGTTCGAGCCGGTGCACGGCTCGGCGCCCGACATCTACGGCAAGAACATCGCCAACCCGGTGGCCATGGTCTGGAGCGCGGCGATGATGCTCGACTTCCTGGGCCACCCCGACGCGCACGACGCCATCCTGCGTGCCATCGAGGCGGTGCTGCGCGACGGCCCGAAGACGGCCGACCTGGGCGGCAGCGCCAACACCACGCAGATGGGCGAGGCCATCGCCTCGCTGGTGGCCGGCGGCATCTGAAGACGGACCCGATGGAAGACGTCGATGCAGTGGTGATCGGCGCCGGCGTGGTCGGCCTGGCGGTGGCCCGTGCGCTGGCCCAGGCCGGGCGCGAGGTGCTGATCCTGGAGGCAGAACACGCCTTCGGCACCGGCACCAGCAGCCGCAACAGCGAAGTCATCCACGCCGGCATCTACTACCCCACCGGCAGCCTGCGGGCGCGGCTGTGCGTGCGCGGCAAGCAGCTGCTGTACGACTTCTGCGCCAGCCACGGCGTGGCCCACCAGCGCTGCGGCAAGCTGATCGTGGCCGCCACGGCCGACGAACTGCCGGCACTCGACAGGCTGCTGGCCACCGCCCACGCCAACGGCGTGCCCGACCTGCAGCGCCTGACAGCCGCCGAGGCGCAGGCGCTGGAGCCGGCGCTGCACTGCGTGGGCGCACTGCTCAGCCCGTCGACCGGCATCATCGACAGCCACGGCCTGATGCTGGCCCTGCTGGGCGATGCCGAAGCCGCCGGCGCGATGCTGGCGCTGTGCGCGCCGGTGCTGGCCGGGCGCTGCACGCCGCAAGGCATCGAGCTGGACGTGGGCGGTGATGAACCGATGCAGCTGCGCGCCCGCACCGTGGTCAACAGCGCCAGCCTGCAGGCGCCGGCGCTGGCGCGGCGGTTTTGCGGCGGGTCCGGCGGGCTCGACGCCGCCCACATCCCGCGTGACCACCTGGCCAAGGGCTGCTACTTCACCCTGCCCGGCCGCGCGCCGTTCAGCCGGCTGGTGTACCCGGCGCCGGGCCAGAGCAGCCACCTGGGCGTGCACCTCACGCTGGACCTGGGCGGCCAGGCCCGCTTCGGCCCCAGCTTCGAGTGGGTGGATGCCATCGACTACACCGTCGATCCCGCCGGCGCCGACCACTTCTATGCCGAGGTGCGGCGCTACTGGCCCGGCCTGCCCGACGGCGTGCTGCAGCCGGGCTATGCGGGCATCCGGCCCAAGATCAGCGGCCCGGGCGAGCCGGCGGCCGATTTCCGCATCGACGGCCCGGCCGTGCACGGCGTGCCGGGGCTGGTCAACCTGTTCGGCATCGAATCGCCGGGGCTCACGTCCAGCCTGGCGATGGCCGAGCTGGTGCTGGAACGGCTCAACCGCTCAAATTCTTAGAACGGTTGCGTCAAGCCGGCCGCACGGCCGCTGGCGGTGTGCTGCCCAGAATGGCGCCATTCCCTGGCGTGGCCGGGGCATCCAACGGAGCACACACCATGAGCGACATCGTCATCGTCTTCCACAGCGGCTACGGCCACACCGCCAAGGTGGCCGAGGCCGTGGCAGCCACCAGCGGCGGCCAGTTGCTGGCCATCGACGCCGAGGGCAACCTGCCCGAGGGCGGCTGGGAAGCCCTGGCCGCGGCCAGGATGATCGTCTTCGGCTCGCCCACCTACATGGGCATGGCCAGCTGGCAGTTCAAGAAGTTTGCCGATGCCAGCAGCAAGGCCTGGTTCACCCAGCAGTGGAAGGACAAGCTGTTTGCCGGCTTCACCAACAGCGCGTCGATGAACGGTGACAAGCTCAGCACCCTGCAGTACTTCATGACGCTGGCCATGCAGCACAGCGGCGTGTGGGTGGGCGCCGGCATGATGCCCAGCAACAACAAGGCGGCCACGCGCGATTCGATCAACTACGTGGCCTCGTTCGCCGGCCTGATGACGACCACGCCGTCGGACGCGTCGGCCGACGAGATGGTGCCGGGCGACATCGCCACGGCCAAGGTGTTCGGCGAGCGGCTGAAGGCCGCGGTCGGCAAGTTCGCCGGCTGAAGCGGTCAGTCCGGGCTCAGCCAGCCTTCGGCGGCTTGGGCGTCCAGGTCGCCACCGGCGCGCCGGCGTCCTTCCAGGCGCTGAAGCCGCCGTGCATGTGCGCCACCTTGGGCACACCCAGTTCCTGCATCACCTTGGCTGCCAGGGCAGACCGCCAGCCGCCTCCGCAAAACAGCACATAGTGCGTGTCGGCGCTGTACAGCGCCGGCTTGTGGTACGGCGATTCGGGGTCGACCCAGAATTCCAGCATGCCGCGCGGGGCATGGAACGCGCCGGGGATCACGCCCTCGCGTTCCAGCTCGCGCGGGTCGCGCAGGTCGACGAACAGCACACCGGGCTGACCGTGCAGCGCACGCGCATCATCCAGGCTGTGGGTGGTGATCTCGGCGATGGCTTCATCGACCATGGTCTTGACGGACTTGCGCATGGGGGGGCTCCTGCAAGGGGTGGCGTGCTGCAGTATGGCCGGCCGTCCGCGCTGACAGAATCGGCGCATGCCCGACCCCGCCCCACCTGCCACCCCGGCGACCCAGCCCCGCAACCCGCTGCACGGCCTGACGCTGGAAGCCATCGTCACCGCCCTGGTGGCGCACTACGGCTGGCCCGGGCTGGGTGAGCGCATCGCGCTGCGCTGCTTCACCCACGAGCCCAGCGTCAACTCCAGCCTGAAGTTCCTGCGCAAGAC
>JAGOBT010000579.1 GCA_017999135.1 Burkholderiaceae bacterium | reverse complement strand
TTCGAACCTGCGACCCCTGCCGTGTGAAGGCAGTGCTCTACCGCTGAGCTAACCGCCCGGGAATCTGTCCGACTCGGCCGGGATGCCGCCAACGGGTGTTTGACGACAAGCCCGCGATTATGCCACAGCTTTCAAGCCGCCAGCGTCCGCCACACCGTCTTGCCGCCACTGGCCTTGTCCAGGTCCTTCAGCACGGCCTCATGGGCGGCGATGTCGTCGGCGTCGGGGGCGATCACCGACAGCTGGAACGAGGACAGATCGAGCTGCGGCACCGGGAGAGCCTGGCCGGGGCGGGCCTCGTCGGCCTGGATCACCAGCGAATCCTGGCCGCGGGTCAGGCGGATGTACACCTCGGCCAGCAGGCCGGCATCCAGCAGCGCGCCGTGGAAGCTGCGGTGGGTGTTGTCCACCTCCAGCCGCTTGCACAGCGCGTCCAGGCTGTTGGCCTTGCCGGGAAACAGTTCGCGCGCCATCAGCAAGGTGTCGGTCACCTTGGCCGCCACGGTGTGGAACAGCGGGCGGCCCAGGCGCTTCAGTTCGGCATTGAGAAAGCCCACGTCGAAGGCCGCGTTGTGAATCACCACGTCGGCGCCCTGCAGGAAACCGACGATGTCGTCGGCCACCTCGGCGAACTTCGGCTTGTCGGCCAGGAAGGCGTCGGTCAGGCCGTGCACCTTGATGGCCTCTTCATTGCCCTTGCGCTCGGGGTTCAGGTAGACGTGGCGGGTCTCGCCGGTCAGACGCCGGTTCACCATCTCGATGCAGCCGATCTCGACGATGCGGTCGCCGCTCTCGGGGTTCAGGCCGGTGGTTTCGGTGTCGAGGAAGATCTGTCGCATCGTCATGTCTCCGGGTTCAGCCCAGCCGCGGCTGCTGGCGGCCGGCCCAGGCCCACAGCGCCGCGCCGGCGGCGATCATCGGCAGGCACAGCCACTGGCCCATGCTCAGGCCCAGCGCCAGCGGGCCCAGGAAGCTGTCGGGCTCGCGGAAGTATTCGGCCACGAAGCGCAGCACGCCATAGCCCACCAGGAAGGCGCCCGACACCTGGCCGGTGGCCCGCGGCCGCCGCGCATACAGCCACAGCAGCACGAACAGCAGCAGCCCTTCCAGCATGAACTGGTAGATCTGCGACGGGTGTCGGGCGATGTCGGTGCCCGACTGCGGGAACACCATCGCCCAGGGCAGCCCAGGGTCGGCCGGCCGGCCCCACAGTTCACCGTTGATGAAATTGCCGATGCGCCCGCTGGCCAGGCCGGTGGGCACGCAGGGAGCGATCAGGTCGGTCACGTCCAGCCAGCGGCGGCCGCGGCTGCGGGCATACAGCGCCATCGCGATGATCACGCCCAGCATGCCGCCGTGGAAGGACATGCCGCCCTTCCACACCATCAGGATCTCGAGCGGGTTGGCCAGGTACTGGCCGGGCTTGTAGAACAGCGCATAGCCGATGCGCCCGCCCAGCACCACACCCAGCACACCCCAGAACAGCAGGTCTTCCACATCGCGGCGGCTCCAGCCGGCGTTGGCATACCAGGGCTGGCGCGCGCGCGCCGCGGCCAGCGCCATGAACAGGCCGAAGGCGACCAGGTAGGTCAGGCCGTACCAGTGGATCTGCACCGGGCCCAGGGACAGGGCCACCGGGTCGAACTGGGGATGCTGCAGCATCGTGGGAAGGGTCCTGTGGAGTGCATCAGGCGCCAGGGTCGGCGGCCGAGCCCGGCATTGTCGCCGCGCCGGCGGCCGCGGTCTGGGCCTGGGCCTGCGCATCGGCCATCACATGCGCCACGAAGCGCTGCACCACCGGCGGCCCCTGGTCGCGCCAGACCAGGCTGGTCTGGCAGCGCAACGGCGCGTCGGCCACCGCGCGGTACACCACGCCCGGGCGCTGCAGCCGGGTGACGGCCTCGGGCACCCAGGCCAGGCCCATGCCGGCCGACACCAGGTTGACGATGGTCTGCATCTGGATGGCCTCCTGCGCGATCTGCGGCGTGGCGCCGCGGGCGCGGTAGGCGGCCAGCAGCGCGTCGTACAGCGACGGCGCGATCTGCCGCGGAAAGATCACCAGCGGCTCGGCCGCCACATCGGCCAGGTGCAGCACCGGCCGCGCGGCCGCCGGGTGGCTGGCCGGCAGGGCCATGACCAGCGGCTCGGTCAGCGCGGGCCAGGCAGCGAAACCTGGGGGCACTGCGCCAGGCGCATGCAGCAGGAAGCCAGCGTCGATCTCGTCGGCATCGAAGGCGGCCAGCTGCACGTCCAGCGTGGCCTCTCGCAGCTGCAGCACCACGTCCGGGTGGGCCTGGCGGAAGCTGCGCAGCCATTCCGGCAACGGCCCGTAGGCCACGCTGGACACAAAGGCCAGCCGCAGCTGCCCGGCCAGGCCAGCGGCTGCTGCCTGGGCCACCTGCGGCAGCGCCTCGGCCGCCGCCAGCAGACGGCGCACCGCCGGCAGCAGCGCCAGCCCGGCGGGCGTGAGTGCCACGCTGCGCCGGGTGCGGGCGAACAGCGGCACGCCCAGCTGCCGTTCCAGCCCCTGGATGGCCTGGGTCAGCGGCGGCTGGGTCATGTGCAGGCGGGCGGCGGCGCGGCCGAAGTGCAACTCTTCAGCCAGCGCGACGAACTGGCGCCACAGCCGCAACTCGATCATTGATAGGTTCCAGCCACGGTTTGCAGGCCCACAAATAGATTGGACACCGATTGTGGCGGGCGTTTAACCTCAACGCCTTTGCCGACCCACCCTGCCAGGAGACACACGATGGCCATCAACCGCCGCAGCAAGAACATCACCGAAGGCGTGGCCCGCGCGCCCAACCGCAGCATGTACTACGCCATGGGCTACACCGAGGG
>JAGOBT010000578.1 GCA_017999135.1 Burkholderiaceae bacterium | reverse complement strand
GAGCGTCGCCGATGCCCGAGCCCGGCTCGCTGGCCCTGGCTGCCCTGGGCCTGGCGCGCCGGGCGCCACGCCGTGCCCGCCGCACCTGATCAGACCCTGGGCACGCCGGCGGCCAGCGCCGCCACGGTGAGCGCCGCAGGCCGCGCCTGCGCCAGTGCCGCCGACTGCCCGGCCCAGGCCTGCATGCGCTGCACATCGCCGTCGGCCACGGCCTGCTGGCGCATGGCGGCCGTCAACCCCCGCTGCACCGGATAAGGCGCCGGCAGCGGTGCGCCAGGCGCGGCTGCCGCCTGCACATAGGCGGTGGCGATGCTGCGGCCGGCCCGGCCGCTGAAAGCGCGGGTCAGCACGGTGCCTTCGGGTGGCGTGTTGGCCAGCGCATCGGCCCAGGCGGCGGGCAGGCCGGCCTCGGGCGCGCGCAGGAAGCCGGTGCCCACCTGCACCGCGCTGGCGCCCAGCGCGAAGGCGGCCGCCACGCCGCGCGCATCGGCGATGCCGCCGGTGGCCACCACGGGGATGCGCACCGCATCGGCCACTGCCGGCAGCAGGCTGAACAGGCCGACCTGCTGCGCCTCGGCCAGCCGTGCGTCGAAGCAGCCACGGTGGCCGCCGGCTTCCATGCCCTGCGCCACCACCACGTCGGCGCCGGCCGCTTCGGCGGCCCGGGCCTCGGCCACGGTGGAGATGTTGGCCCACCAGGCCACGCCGACCGCCTTCAGGCGCTGCACGAAGGCCGGCGGGAACAGGCCCATCACCGACGAGACGATGGGCGCGCGGGCGGCCAGCAGTGCCTCGCACTGGGCGCTGAAGTCGGGCGGGCGCGCGTCGCCGGCGGCGGGTGTGACGGCCGGGCCCCAGGCAGCGAGGGCCTCGCACAGCGCCAGCTCTTGCGCTGCATCGCGCACCGGTGCCGGGTCGGGCACCCACAGGTTGATCTGGAACGGCCGGTCGGTGCCAGCGCGCACCGTGGCCGCCCAGTTGACGATGTCCGGCGGCGTCATCAGCAGCGCTCCGCAGGCGCCCAGTCCACCCGCTTCGGCCACCGCGATGCTCAAGGCCGGCGGGCAGGCGCCGGCCATCGGCGCCAGCAGGATCGGATGGCGCAGGCCGTGGCGGTGGCAGAAGGCGCGCGCGCGGTCGGCGGGGGATGTGTGGGCGGTCATGCTGCAGTTTTACCCCAATCGATCAGCCACCTGCAGCACCTGCTGCACCACCTGCAGCAGCCGGTCACGCACCCGGGTGACGGGCACGGCCGGGTCGACCAGCCACTGCAACATCACCCCCCGCATGGCGCCCAGCAGGATCACGGCGGTGATGCCGGGGTCGTTGTGCGGCGCGATCTCGCCACGCGCGATGCCGGTGGCGATGTGCTGCTCGAACCAGGCCAACGCCGTGCGGTTGTAGGCCGCCACCACCGGCCGCAGTTCGGGCTGGGCCTCGACGCAGGCCTCGTTCATCATCACCAGCAGGGCCCGGCTGCTGAGCCAGGCCGCACCGCGCCGGCCGAAGTAGAAGCGGATGTTGCCCAGGATGGCGTCCAGCCCGGGCTGCAGGGCCGGCCCGCGCGCACGCTGCTGGCCGAACTGCTCACCGATGTAGCCGGCCAGCGCCTGCACCAGCCCGGCCTTGCTGCCGAAGCGGTGCGCCGCCAGGCCACGGCTGTAGCCGGCCGCCTGGCCCACCTCGGCCAAGGTCATGCGCACGCTGCCGCGCTGGGCCACGATGGCCAGCGCGGCGTCCAGCAGGCGGCGTTCGGCTTCCTCGCGCCGTTGCGCGTGGGATCGGCGGGCCCCTCGCCCGACGGGTACGTCGGTCGATCCCCCAGGGGGATGGCGGGCCGGCTTGCGGACTGAGGCCGGACTCAAACGGTCCCTGCGGACCGTTTGTGCCTGCCGAGGGCCAGCAGCCTCTGGCTGCTGGCCGGCCCGGCGCTCGGCCCGCCCCCGGGCTTGACGCGCTGAATCAGTCACTCGGGCTTGATGCCGGCCGTGTCGGCCACGCGCTTGAAACGTTGGAATTCACGCAGCTGGAACTCGCCCAGCGCCTTCGGGCCCATGTTCATCGGCTGCGACGGCAGGCTGGCGTGGTAGGCCTTGCCGGCATCGGACACCATGATCTTCTGGATGGCCGCGGCCAGCTTCTCGACCACGTCATCGGGCGTCTCGGCCCGCATGAAGAAGGCCGACCACACCGCTGTCTCGAAGTCGGTGAAGCCGCTTTCCTTCATCGTCGGAATGTCAGGGAACTTGGCATCCCGCGCCGGCGCGGTGATGGCCAGCACCCGCAGCTTGCCGCCCTTCATCAGCTCAATGGTGCCGGTGAAGTCGATCACGCCGACCTCGAGCGCACCGCCGATCACGTCGGTCAGCATCTGCGCGCCACCCTTGTAGGGGATGTGCGTCACCGGCAGGCCGCTGGCCGTGCCCAGCCAGGCGGCCACCAGCTGGTAGCCGGCCGAGTAGTTGCCCAGCTGCAGCGGGCGGTTCTCCTTCTTGGCGGCGGCGACGACATCCTGGATGGTCTTGTGGGGTGAATCTGCCTTCACCGCAAACGCCACCGGGCTGATGGCCAGGCCGTACAGCGGGCGCAGGTCCTTGAACGGGTCGTAGGGCAGGTTCTTGATGGTGATGGCATTGACCACCGCCGGCGAATTGCTGCCCATCAGGATGGTGTGGCCGTCGGCCGGCAACTGGCGCACCGCCTGCACCGCGATCACGCCGCTGCCGCCCGGCTTGTTCTCGACCGTCACCGTCTGGTTGAGCATCTTCGACAACTGCTCGCCATAGAAGCGCGACGAGCTGTCTGCCCCGCTGCCGGCGGTGAACGGCACCATGATCTTCAT
>JAGOBT010000067.1 GCA_017999135.1 Burkholderiaceae bacterium | reverse complement strand
AGCGTGAACTGGTCACCTTGAAGGAGATCGCCAAGCGCGAGCTGAAGAACGGCCAACCGCTGATCGACGACCCGCGCTTCCGCGACAAGCTCTCGCGGGTGGAGATCGAGCTCGACGCGCTGGAGGTCACCTCGATGCGCTTCCTTGACAAGATGCGCCGCACCGGCCAGCCGCCAGGGGCGGACGTCAGCATGCTGAAGATCCGCGGCACCGAGGTGCAGCAGATGATCACCGAGCTGATGATGCAGGCGGTGGGCCCGATGGCGGCGCCGTTCAAGGCGGTCGATGGCGGCCAGATCGATTTCGTCACCAGCCGGCTGTCGCCGCGGTACTTCAACTACCGCAAGGCCAGCATCTACGCCGGGTCCAACGAGATCCAGCGCAACATCATCGCCAAGGCATCGCTCGGCCTCTGAAGGACACGACCATGAACTTCGACTACAGCGACGAGCAGCAGCAGCTGGCCGACAGCCTGCAGAAATACCTGGCCCAGAACTACAGCTTCGAACAGCGCAAGGCCATCCTGAACTCGGCCTCCGGCGTCAGCGACGCGGTGTGGACCACCTTTGCCGAGATGGGCCTGACCTCCATCGCCCTGCCCGAGGCCGACGGCGGCTTCGGCGGCGGTGCGGTTGACCTGATGGCGGCGATGGAAGCCTGCGGCGAGGCCCTGGTGGTCGAGCCCCTGCTCGACACCGTGGGCCTGGCCGGCAGGCTGCTGGCGCGCTGCGGCTCGGCCGCGCAGCGGGCCGCCTGGATGCCGGGGCTGATCGACGGCGCGGTGAAGCTGGCCTTCGCCGGGCTGGAACCCGGCCGCCGCTACGACCTGGCCCCGGCCACCACCACCGCCACGCCCGAGGGCAGCGGTTGGGTGCTGTCGGGCAGCAAGTGCGTGGTGGTCGGTGCGCCATCGGCCACGCGACTGATCGTGTCGGCCGCGGCACTGCAGGGCGCCAGCCTGTTCCTGGTCGACCCGGCGGCGGCCGGCGTGGCGCTGAACCCCAGCCGCACGGTGGATGGCTTGCGGGTGGCCGATGTCACGTTCACCAACGTGGCGCTGGGCGCCGATGCGCTGCTGGGCACGGTGGGTGGTGCGCAGGCCGCCATCGACGAGGCGCATGACTTCGCCACCGCACTGCTGTGCGCCGACGCCGTCGGCGCGATGAAGAGCGCCTGTGATGCCACGCTGGACTACATCAAGCAGCGCAAGCAGTTCGGCGTGGCCATCGGCAGCTTCCAGGTGCTGCAGCACCGCATGGTGGAGATGGTGATCTGCACCGAGCAGGCCCGCTCGCTGGCCATCAAGGCCGCCAGCACCGTGGACCATGCCACCGACGCCGCCGAGCGCGCCCGCGTGGTGTCGGCCGCCAAGGTGAAGGTGGCCGACGCGGCCCGCCAGGTCAGCCAGGAGGCCGTGCAACTGCACGGCGGCATGGGCATGACCGAGGAGCTGAAGGTGTCGCACACCTTCCGCCGCCTGACCATGGCCCAGCAGCGCTTCGGCGATGCCGACCACCATCTGGAACGCTACGCAGGACTCTGACCCCCCCGAAGCGCCTGCGGCGCCCCCCCCAGGGGGCGCCGCCAGTGGCCCGGCAAAGCCGGTTCCACGGCGTCTGCTTGATCCCAACTCCGAAAGGTCACGATGACCGCAAGACTGCAAGGCAAGGTGGCCATCATCACCGGCGCCGGCTCGGGCATCGGCCGCGCGTCGGCGCTGCTGTTCGCGGCCGAGGGTGCCAAGCTGGTGCTGGGCGACAAGACGGATGCAGTGCGCGATGTGGCGAAAGCCATCGTCGCCAGCGGCGGCCAGGCCACGGCCTTCCAGATGGACGCGGGCGTGGAAGCCGACGTCGCCAACCTGGTGGCGGCGGCGCAGACGGCCTACGGCCGGCTGGACGTGGCGTTCGCCAATGCCGGCATCGCCGGTGGCATGGCCAGCATCTTCGAGGCCACGCCCGAACTGTGGACCGAGGTGCTGCGCGTCAACCTGATCGGCCCCTGGCTGATGGTCAAGCATGCCGGCAAGGCCATGGCCGACGCGGGCCACGGTGGTTCCATCATCTGCACCGCCAGCGTGGCCGGCATCCGCTCCGGCGCCGGCGGGCCGGCCTACTCGGCCAGCAAGGCTGGCGTGATCAACCTGGCCATGGTGTCGGCCCAGCAGCTGTGCGAGACCGGCGTGCGGGTCAACGCCATCTGCCCCGGGTTGACCGAGACCGGCATGACCGCGCCCACCTTCAACTACGCCAAGGACAAGGGCGTGACCCACAAGCTGGGCCGGCTGAACCCGCTGCGCCGCGCGGCGCAACCCGAGGAGCTGGCCAACGTGGCCCTGTTCCTGGCCAGCGACCAGAGCAGTTATGTCAACGGCCAGGCCATCGCGGTGGATGGCGGCCTGAGCAGTTCACACCCCGTCACCCGGCAATTGCCGGGGCAGACGGCTGTCTGATGACCGATCACCACATCCTGGAGACACGCCCATGTACCAACCCTTCGACCTGAGCGGCCGCGGTGTCGTCGTCACCGGCGGCAACGGCGGCATCGGCCTGGGCATGGCCCGCGCGCTGCTCGCGTCTGGCGCCAAGGTGTCGATCTGGGGCAACCGGGCCGAGAAGACCGAGGCGGCCCGCGCCCAGCTGGCGGCCGAGTGTGGCGACGCCAGCCGCGTGCATGCCCTGGTGTGCGACGTGGGCGACGAGGCCCAGGTCGACATCGCCTTCGCCCAGAGCGTGGCGGCGATCGGCAACGTGCACGCCTGCTTCGCCAATGCGGGTGTGTCGGGCAAGGGCAACATGGTGATGGACATGACGCTCGACGAATTCCGCCGGGTGCAGCGCATCAATGTGGAAGGCGTGTTCCTGACCTTTCGCGCTGCGGCGCGCCACATGGCCGCGCATGGCCAGGGCGGGTCGCTGGTGGCCACGGCCAGCACCGCGGCGGTGGAGGGTGCGGCGCGCAACAGCCACTATGGCGCCAGCAAGGGCGCGGTGACAGCCTTCGTGCGGGCGCTGGCGGTGGAACTGGCGCGCCACAAGATCCGCGTCAACAGCATCCTGCCCGGCTGGATCGTCACCGAGATGACCGAGAAGTCGGTGGGCAATGACAAGTTCGCCGGCGCGGTGATGCCGCGCATCCCCGCACGCCGCTGGGGCGAGATCGACGACTTCGGCGGCATCGCCGTCTACCTGGCCAGCAGCGCGGCCGCCTACACCACCGGCGAGCAGTTCATCATCGACGGCGGTTACACCAAGTTCTGAGCGGCACGCCGGCGGGCCAGCGGCCGGAGCCGGTGCAGAATCCCCGCCGTGGCCGCCGGTTGACCGGTGCACGACGGCATGCGGCCCGCCGCTCCAGGGCCTGCGGATTGATCGAGGAGAAAGCAATGACGGGATGGAAGACCGCGGCGGCACTGTCGCTGTGCCTGGGCATGGCGCTGTCGGCCCAGGCCGCCAACGAGCCGGCCAAGGCCAAGACCGAAAGCACCTGGGACAGCGTCAAGGAGTTCTCGCACAAGGAGAAGGAGCGGGCGGTGGCGGCTGGCAAGAAGCTGATCGCCGAGACCGACAAGAAGATCGCTGCACTGGCCAAGGACACCAAGAACGCCACCGCCGAGACCAAGGCGGCCCATGAGGCCAACATGAAGGAATTGCAGGAGAAGAAGAAGGCCGCCCAGGCCGAACTCGACAAGCTGGGCAAGGCCAGCGGCGAGGCCTGGGACGCCACCAAGACCGGCTTCTCCGACGCCGGCAAGGCGCTGGCAGCGGCTTATGACAAGGCGGCTGCCGCCGTCAAGAAGTAAGGCCATCCACGACAGGTCAGCCCGGTCGCCCGGGTGACTGTCCAGCGAAGCCCCGGCCTGCAGAGTCCGGGGCTTCCGCACTTCTGAAGCACACCATGGGCATCCAACTGGGCAAGTCGTCGATCGACCTGGGCATCGTCACCACCAACGGCGAGGCCATGCTGGCCTTCTACCGCGACGTGATCGGCCTGCAGGTGCAGGGCCAGATGGCCATGCCCGGCGGCGGCACCATGCACCGCCTGCTCAGCGGTGACAGCCTGATCAAGCTGGTGGTGGTGCCCAGCACCCCGGCCGCGGCCGCGCCCGGCGGCATCCAGGGTGGCGCGGGCTACCGCTACTGGACGATCACGGTCACCAACCTGACCGAGATGGTCAAGACCTGCAGCGACGCTGGCGTGGCCGTGGTGTGGCCCGAGCGCGAGATCCGCCCCGGCGTGCGCATCGCGATGGTGGCCGACCCGGATGGCAACTGGGTCGAGTTCCTGCAGGTTGGTTGAGCGCCTGTCCGCCCCATCACCGGTCCAGGGCGCTTGCCTGGGCCAGCGGTGGCAATGCGGCGACCATGCGCAGCAGATGGGCCAGGCTGGCTGTCTGGGTCTTGCTGCGGATGGCGGTGATCTGCGACCGCACCGTGGCCACCGTGACGCCGCCCCTGGCGGCCACCTGGCTGGGTGACAGCCCACGGCACAGCCCATCCAGCACGGTGCCCTCGGCACTTGTCAGGCGATGGGCCTGGCAGAAGAACTGCAGCGTCAGGCTGGTGGGCTTTTCCAGCGCACCGAGCACAAACAACACCACGCTGGCGTCGTCTGGCCTGACGGTGAGCGGCACCACGCCGACGCTGTACACCCAGGCCTGCTGCCTGAAGCTCATCATGGAGCGGCGGCCCAGCCGCGCCTGCGTCAGCGCCTGCATCATTTTCTGCTGATCGTCTGGCTGGTTGGCGCGCAGTCGGCCGTCGCTCAGCGACAGCGGCGCGCAGGCGTCGCACCAGCGCAGCGCCGCCCGGTTGGCATGCAGCAGCTCACCATTGGCATGGGTGGTGACCAGGCCGACGTCCAGCGCGTCCAGCAGGGCACGCTGCAGTCCCGTCGTGTCGGTCGCAGGATCAGGCAGCCGCTCGGCGGCGGCCAGCAACTGCAGGTACCGGGCCGTGACGCCTGCCTGCGGTGAAGGAATGTTCAGGGTCGGGTTGTTGGACAACATGGCGGGCTCCGGGGTGTGCCGATGCGCGGTGCGCCTGCCGTCTGCGCGGTGGACCGCGATGGCGGCAGCTTGAAGCCGCCAGTGTTCGGCGGCCTGGGCGTGGCGGCAATTGGACGGAGGTGGCGCGGCGACCCCATCGGACAGGCCGCTCCGCCTAGGCCCAAGGTTTAGCTGGCATGGCTTCCCTGCACCTGCACCGCTCGGTTAGGCTCGGCCATGCCGGTCTGGTTTGCGCGTGACCAGGCCAACCGGGAGCCTCAGGTGCGGGTGTTGTTGATCGATGACCACGAGATCATTTGGAGCGGCACCCAGCGCCTGCTGGAACGCCTGTCCCAGGAGGTCTCGCCGCACACGGCGTTCAGCTTTGTTGCGGCACGTGCCCTGCAGGATGCCCTGGCCCATCCCCCGGCATCTGTTGACCTGGTGCTGCTCGACTACCACCTGCCCGATGGGTCCGGGCGGCAGGCGCTGGCGATGGTGCAGTCGCACTTCGAGGGGGTTCCGGTCTGCCTGCTGTCGGCCGAGCGTGATCCAGGCAGCGTGCGTGCGCTGGTCGAGGCCGGCGCGGCGGGCTTCATTCCCAAGTCCTACAGCCTGCAGGACATGGAGGCTGCCTTGCGGCTGGTGCTGCGCCACCGGGTGTACCTGCCGGCCGAGTTCGTGCTGGCCGAAGATGCCGCACGGATCGAAGAGCCCGACGAGGTGCCGCCTGACGACCTGTGCCGCTTCCTGCAGACCGAGCTGTCCACGCGGCAGCGCGAGGTGCTGGCGTTGGCCGTGCGCGGCCTGCCCAGCAAGCTGATCGCGCGCCAGCTCGAGATCGCCGAGGGCACCGTCAAGGCCCACCTGTCGATGGTCTACCGCGCCATGGGGGTGCGCAACCGCACCGATGCGCTCTGCCGCGTGTTCCAGGCTGGCGCGGCAGACGCGCTGGGGCTCGGCTGAGGCCGGCTTGCCGGGCTTGTGATGCACGCGACCGTGGATGACGAACTTGCCGAGCGCCAGCTGCAGGTGCTGGTGGAGCAGGGCGACAAGCTGCGTCTGCAGATCGTGCTGGCGGCCAGCGTGGTCGGCGCGGTCAGCTGGGGCTCGGCCGCCCCGGGGCTGGTGGTGGGCTGGGTGCTGGCGGCGGTGCTGCTGCGCGAATGGCGGGCCTGGGCGGTGCGCCGCCTGCCGGGTGATGCCAGCCGACCCGTGGCGTCCCGGGTGCAGGCGGTGGTGGCCTGGAACGCCGCGCTGGGCATCGTCAATGGGCTGGCGGCACTGTTCATGCTGGGATTGGGAACCACGCAGGACGCGTTGCTGACCATGCTGATGATTTCCTGGGGGTCGGCCAGCGTGGCCACCAACTCGGTGATCCTGCGGGCCTTCTACGCCTTCTCGGCACCGATGTTCGGCCTGGTGGCGCTGATGTGGGTCTGGCAGGGCGGGCTGCTGGGATGGTCGCTGGCGGTGCTGGTGCTGGTGGTCTACAGCATCCACATCAAGTTCGCGCGGCGCGCCAGCCAGACCTTTGATGAATCGTTCCACATGCGTCGCGACAACCTGGCCCTGGCCAACCGCCTGCGCGAGGAGCGCGAGAACCTGTTGAAGGCCAAGGACGTTGCCGAGACGGCCAACCTGGCCAAGAGCCGCTTCCTGGCGTCGGCCAGCCACGATCTGCGTCAGCCGATGCAGGCGCTGGCGCTGAACAGTGCGGCGCTGTCGCGCAGCGTGGATCTGGCCGAGGCGCGGCTGCTGGCCGCCGACATGGCCGAGAGCGTGGATGCCCTGCGCACCATGCTCGATGGGCTGCTCGATCTGTCGCAGTACGACACAGGCCGCTGGCCGGTGCGCCTGCGGCTGTTCGAGTTGCGCAAGTTGCTCGACGGCCTGGCGGTCACGTTCCGTGCGCAGGCGCTGGCCAAGGGGCTGGACCTGCGTCTGGAGTGTCCGGACCGCTGGCTGGTCGACAGCGACCCGGAACTGCTGCATCGGCTGCTGGCGAACCTGGTCGACAACGCGGTGAAGTACACGCAGCAGGGCGAGGTGGTGCTGCGGGCCGTGGCCGATGGCGGCGCCGGCGGTGTCGTCGTGGAGGTGCGTGACACCGGCCCTGGCATCGCCGAGCAGGACCATGCGCGGATCTTTGACGAACTGGTGCAGTTGGGCAACGAGGCGCGTGACCGCCGCCACGGCTATGGACTCGGGCTGAGCATCGTGCGCCGCCTGGTTGATCTGCTCGGCCTGCGCATCGGCGTCACCTCGGCGCTGGGCCAGGGCGCCTGCTTTGCGCTGCACATTCCGCCTGCGTTCGTGCGGCCCGGGCGCGCACCGCTGCCGGCCATCGCGCCTGCGCCAGGACCAACCGCGGCGGCGATGCGTGGCATGCGCGTGCTGGTGCTCGACGACGACGAGGCCATCGCGCGCTCGTATGCACGCATGCTGCGGGCCGCCGACTGTCACGCGCTGGTCGCCCATGACAGCGACACGGCCTTGACGCTGCTGCAGGAACTGCGGTTCGACGTCGCCCTGGTCGACTTCCGGCTGCGCGCCAACGACGACGGGCTGGTCGCAACGCAGCGTCTGCAGGAACAGCAGCCGAACCTGGCCGTTGTGCTGTGCAGCGCTGACCAGAGCGATGCGCTTCAGGCACGCGCCGACGCACTGGGCGTGCAGTTGCTGCGCAAGCCGGTCGACGAAGCGACCTTGCTGGCCGCCTTGCAGCAATCGGCAGGCCGCCACGCCAGCACACTGGGAGAAGAACATGGCTGAGAACACGGGCCGCTGGCTGTCGCGCGACGCGACCGAACTGGCCCACCGCCTTGCCAGCGACACCGATGAGGCGGCCGATTGCGATGTGCTGATCGTCGGCAGCGGCTATGGCGGCGCCGTGGCGGCCGCCCGCATGGCGGGCTGCGCGTTGGAAGGAACGGACCGACCTGCCCGGGTCTGGGTGCTCGAGCGTGGGCTGGAGTACCTGCCTGGGCGGTTTCCGCGCCGCTTCTCCGAACTGCCTGGCCATGTGCGCTTCAGCCACCAGGACGACCGCCCCGCGCGCGGCCGCGCGGAGGGGCTGCTCGATTGGCGGTTGGGCGACCAGGTGCACGTGCTGCTGGCCAACGGGCTGGGGGGCGGGTCGCTGATCAACGCCGGTGTGATGGCGCAGCCGGATGACGCCGTGTTCGCGCAGGGCTGGCCGCATGGCATCACGGCCGCATCGATGGCGCCGTGGTACGGGCGTGCACTGGCCGACCTGCAGCCTGCGGAGGTTCCCGAGCCCGCGCCGCCGAAGTTCGCCGCGCTGCAGGCCCTGGCCCGGGCCCGTGGTGCCGAGGCTGTTCGCGCCAGCGTGACCATCGCCTTCCAGGACCGGGCTGCGACGGCTGACACGCCGGCGCTGCAGGCCTGCACCGCCTGCGGCGACTGCATGACCGGCTGCAACCAGGGCGCCAAGCGATCCCTGGACACCACCCATCTGGCGCAGGCCTGGCGCCGCGGCGCCGAGCTGTTCTGCGGCGTGACGGTGACCCGACTTGAACCATCGGCGTGCGAGGGTGCGCCGTGGCAGGTGGTCTGGCAGTTCACCGATCCGGCCTTGCGCGACGGTGCTGGGGAAACCTGGGTGGTGCGCGCCCGGCATGTGGTGCTGGCCGCCGGCACGCTGGGCAGCACCGAACTGCTGTTGCGCTCGCGCAGCGAGCGCTTCCAGCTGTCGCCCCGGCTGGGAGCGCGCTTCTCCACCAACGGTGACATGCTGGCCGCAGTGCATCGTCAAGAGCCCGGCGTCAACGCGGTGGCGGACCAGGAGACCGATCCGGGCCAGCACGGGCGCAACGTCGGCCCGACCATCACGGGCCTGGTCCATGCGGAACAGGACGGTCAGGCGGTTGTCGTCGAGGAGTTCGCGGTGCCGGGGGCCTTGCGCCAGGTCTTCGGTGAAGCGCTGGCCACCTTCGGCTTTGCCAACATCGACCCGACCCAACCAGACGGCTTCGCCGTGTCTGCAGATCTGCTGTCGTCGTCGGCCCTGTACGGCTTGATGGGCGACGACGGTGCGGCGGGCGAATTGGTGCTGCCAGCAGCCGAGGCGAGCGATTCCGCGGGCGTCGGTGATGGCCGTGTGCGTGTGCGTTGGCCCGATCCAGGCGTTGGTCGGGTGCCGGTCTTTGACGCCCAGATCGCCTGGCTGGCGCAGGCCTTGTCCGGCAACGCACCGGACGACGAGCCGAGGGTCGTTCCGAACCCGTTGTGGAAGACGGTGCTTGATCAGCTCGATCGGCCTGGCCAAGCGTCCAGGGCCCCGTCGGGCGGCATTGTCACGGTGCATCCGCTGGGTGGCTGCCCGATGGCGGACCAGATCGCCAACGGTGTCGTCGACGGATTTGGCCGGGTGTTTGACCATGCCGGTTCCAAGGGCGCGGTGCACCAGGGCCTGGCCGTGCTGGATGGTTCGATCGTGCCGCGTGCGCTGGCCATCAACCCGGCACTGACGATCACGGCCCTGGCAGAACGCGCGGTCGAGACGCTGCGCGACGCCTGGGGACTGCAACCGCCTGTGGGCCGCCGCAGAGCGTTGCCGGCACGCGGCCATGGGATCGACCAACACACGCCGCCGCGTCGCCCGACGGCCGTTCGGTTGAGTGAACGTCTGGTGGGCCCGCTGACCGTGGCGGCACAGCCCTTCTGGGCAGCGCTCCAGCTGGATGATGTCGAGCTGCCCGATCTGGCAAGGCTGGCTGCTGGCGACGGCAAGCTGTGGCCCGCCGCATCGGCATCGCTGCGCTTGTGGGACAACGCCGACGGTGGCGACGAGTTCAGTGACTGGCCCCAGGAAGCTGTCCGTTGGCGGTTTGGTCTGACCGCGGCGTTCGGCTCATTCCGCCCTGTGGACGGCGCGGAGGAGGATGCACGCCAGCTGGACTACCAGATCACCGTCAAATCCGTCGAACAAGCGCCCAAGGATGCCGGTGCCGTGCCGCCGCTGGCGGTGGGTGCGCGCTTGCGCGGTCTGAAGCTGCTGGGTGATGGCCTGCGGATCGACATGGGTGCAGGCGGCGCATCGCGTCCGCTGCAGGGCCTGTGGCGTCAGCTGACCGAGCTGCAGCTGGGGCCCGACACGACCGATCCTGCCGAACGCTACGGCATGCTTCGCCTGGACTACGACCATCTTGCGGAGCGCCGCAGCCCCTTGTTGGCGGTACAGCGGCAGTCCAGCGCACCGGACCAGCTTGGCGACCTGGCCGGCCTGGCGCTGCTGGTGCTGCGGCAGACCGTCAGGCTGGGGTTCGGCGCCCTGGCAGCGCCCGAGGACTATCCCGACCCGCAGATCCGCCACAACCTGGCCAGCCGCTGGCCCGGTGCGGTGGACGGCGTGGCGCCGGAGGTGCTGCGCATCGGCCACCATGGCGCCAGGCTCAGCCACTATGTGCCCGAAGCGCCTTTGGCGACCAGCCGGCCGGTGCTGTTGATCCATGGT
>JAGOBT010000577.1 GCA_017999135.1 Burkholderiaceae bacterium | reverse complement strand
CGGTGCCGACGTGGCCGAGCAGCAATGGCGCAGCGTGCTGCGCCAGCTGATCGCGCTGGGCCATGTGCGCAGCGTGGGCGAGTTCAACACGCTGGAGCTGACCGACAGCGCCCGCGCCGTGCTGCGCGGCGACGTGCCGGTGCTGTTGCGCGTGCCGGCCGAGGCGCCGCCACGCAGCCGCCGTGGCGGCCGCAAGGGGGCCGCGTCCGGTGGCGGCGGCCGCAGCATGGCCGGCAAGCCGCCGCCACTGCCGCTGGACGAAGCCGGCCTGGCCCGCTTTGCGGCGCTGAAGGCCTGGCGCGCCGAGGTGGCCAAGGCCCACAACCTGCCGGCCTACGTGGTGTTCCATGACGCCACGCTGGCCGAGATGGCGCGCGAGGCGCCCGATTCGCTGGACGCGCTCGCCGGCATCAGCGGCGTCGGTGGCAAGAAGCTCGACGCCTACGGGCAGGACCTGCTGCGGGTGCTGGCCGAACCCGGCTGAGGGCGGGGACAAGCGCACACACGGCGTGGCGGCCGCCAGGTGGCGAAACGCCATAATCGATAAATTCGATTTCATTGCGTGCGACTGGATGCCCAACGCCCACCCCAGCCTGCCGCCGGCCCACCTGGTTGACGACGCTGCTGGCCGCCTGGGGGCTGCCGCACATGCCTGGCCGGTGCTGGCGGCAGGGGCTGCGGCGGTTGCTGCAGCCGTGCTGGCCTGGCACGCCTGGCCTGGGGCTGCCACCGACGCCGGCAGCCTCGGGGTGACGGCCCTGGCGGGCCTGGCGGCGGTGGCGCTGCCGCTGTGGCTGGCCCGCCAGCTGTGGCGCGTGGACCGCGCCGCCCGTGACCAGTCCCGGCGCCTGCAGGCGCAGCACACGCAGCTGCAGGCACTGGCCCGCAGCCATGAGCTGCTGTGCCTCGCCGAGCAGGTCGCCCAACTGGGCAGCTTCGACTGGAACCCGGCGACGGGCGCGCTGCACTGGTCCGACGAGCACTACCGCCTGTGGGGCCATGCGCCGGGCGCGCTGACCCCCGACTACGCTGCCTTTCGCGCGCGCATCCATGCCGACGATGTCGACGCGCTGGAACTGCGCCTGCAGCACGCCCTGCAGACTGGCGGCACCTATGAATGCACACACCGCGTGTGCTGGCCCGATGGCACGGTGCTGGATGTGCTGGCCCGTGGCAACGTGACCCGCGACGCCACCGGGCGCGCGGTGCGCATGGTGGGCACGGTGCTCGACATCACCCGCCGCCGTGCCGATGAAGCCCGGCTGCAGATGCATGCGTTTGCGCTCGACACCATCACCGACCCGGTCAGCGTGATCGACGAGCACCGCGTGTACCTGCTGGTCAACCAGGCATGGACCCGATCGGCCGGCCTCAGCGCCGACCAGGTGCTGGGCCGCAGCCCGGGCGAACTGCAGGCCCGCGTGGCCAGTCCCGAGCGCGACGCGGCGCTGCAGCGCTGCCTGGCCGATGGCCAGATGCAGGTGGTGGTGGCCGAGCTGGACCTGCCCGGCGCCGGCCACGGCTGGTGGGAGACCAGGATGTTCCCGTTCCACGACAAGCGCACCGGCCGGCGTGGTGCGGCGCTGGTCTCCACCGACATCACCGCCCGCGTGGCGGCCGAGCGCCGCCTGGCGGCCAGCGTGGACAACCTGCGCATGACGCTCAACGCCACCGGCGACGCCATCTTCGCCTCCAGCGCGGTCGACCCCAACGAGACGCTGCTGTTCGTCAACGACCGCATGCTGCAGATGTGGGGCATTCCGTCCGACCAGGCCGGCTGCCTGACCCCCGCCCGCGTGATGGACGTGGCGATGCCGCAATTCGCCGACCCGGCGCGTGAGTCGGCCCGGGTGGCCGAGATCATCGCCAGCGGCACGCTGCAGGAAGACCGCGTCGCGCTGCGTGACGGCCGCGTGCTGCTGCGGCGCTGCATGCCCACGCAGCAGGCCGGCCGGCCGGTGCGGGTGTGGGGGTTCCGCGACATCACCGTCGAGGCGCGTGCACAGGCCGGCCTGCGCGCGGCCGAGGCCCAGCAGCGGGCGCTGCTGGCGGCCTTCCCAGGCCACATCGCCTGCATCGACGTCAGCCTGCGCTACACCTATGTGAATGCACGGCTCGCCGAGCTGCTGGAGACCACGCCGCAGGCCTTGGTCGGCCGCAGCGTGGCCGATGTGGCCGGCACGGCCCACGCGCCGCGGCTGATGCACCGCATCGCCCGCGCGCTGGATGGCGAGGTGCAGCACTTCGAGCGCCAGCACCCGGCCACGGCCACCCGGCCGGCGGTGCATCTGCTGGTCACCCTGGCACGCGGTGTCGACCGTGCCACCGGCCAGGTGCTGTGTTACGCCTTCGGCACCGACATCAGTGCGCAGAAGCGCACCGAGGCCGCGCTGCTGGCCGCCAAGGACGAAGCCGAGCGTGCCAGCCGGGCGAAGTCGGTGTTCCTGTCGCGCATGTCGCACGAGCTGCGCACGCCGATGAACGCGGTGCTGGGCTTCGCCGGGCTGCTGCGTGACGACACCCGGTCCGCGCTGGCGCCGCACCAGCAGGCCCAGGTGCACGACATCCTGCACAGCGGCCAGCGCCTGCTGGGGCTGATCGACGGCCTGCTGGAACTGACCGACGGCGACGCCGCTGCCTCGCCGGCGGCCGCCGGCGCAACCCACCCGGCCGAACGGGCCGCCGCAGGGCCGGGCGCTGCACCCGCCCCGCCGTCCACCGTTGCCGCTGCCGCTGCCGCTGCCGCTGCCGCTGCCGCTGCCGCTGCCGCTGCCGCTGCCGCTGCCGCTGCCGCTGCCGACGCCTGGCCGCCGGCCGGCCCGGCGCCGCTGCGCGTGCTGTACAT
>JAGOBT010000576.1 GCA_017999135.1 Burkholderiaceae bacterium | reverse complement strand
CCGTCATCCTGCTTGGCCCGCATGGCCCGGTGACCGTGGGCAGCGTCGCCGAAGCCCACCTGAGCGCCCTCGCCGCCTGGCCGCACTGGATCGGCATCGACCCGGGCGCCGTCACCTTGCACTTCGGTGGGGACATCGCGGCCATCAACACCCGCTGGGCCACGGTCAACGAAGCCCTGCGCGCCCAGGGCCTGATCGTCGCCTGGCGCGACGAGCCCTACGGCGTGTGGGACGACCAGGAGCTGAGCCACGCCACCATCGAGCGCGCGGCCTCGCGCTTCTGGGGCACGCTGACGCTGGGCGCGCACTGCAACGGCTACGTGGCCGACGCGTTGAGCCGCCCCACGCACCTCTGGGTGGCGCAGCGCAGCCTGAACAAACCCACCGACCCCGGCATGCTGGACAACCTGATCGGCGGCGGCGTGCCCTTGGGCCAGAGCCCGTGGGAGGCGCTGCAGCGCGAGGCATTCGAAGAGGCCGGCCTGGCGCCGGACGAGATCGCTCTGGCCACGCCCGGGCGCGTGGTGGCGCTGCACTGCGACATCCCCGAGGGACTGCAGCGCGAGCACCTGCATGTCTACGACCTGCGCCTGCCTGCCGGCCGCGCGCCGCAGAACCAGGACGGCGAAGTGGCCTGGCACCAATGCTGGCCCGTGGCGGAGGCGCTTGCCGCCGCCGCCGAGGGCCGCTTCACCACCGACGCCGCGCTGGCCACGCTGGACTTCGCGGTGCGGCATGGCGTGGTGGCGGCACATGATCCGCTGGCCGTGGCGCTGGAGGCGTTGGTGGCGGGTGCGGCGTCCGGCGCGCCGGCCGCGCGCTGACGCGCCTGCCCCCTCGTCCATCTTCGATCATCCCCGCCCGACCGCGTCCGTACCCCATCCTCGGCGTACGGTTTCCGCCCGGCCTGCCAATCCGGGCAGGATGCCCGCGCTAGCATCACGGCCCTATGGATTCACTCTCGCAACTGGGCCTCGGCGCCGCGTGCAGCGTCGCCGTCATGGGGCGGCGCACCGCGGTATGGAAGGCGGCGCTGTGGGGCGGCATCGCGGGCACGCTGCCGGACCTGGATGCGCTGATCGACTTTGGCGATGCGGTCAGCAACATGACTCACCACCGCGCCGAAAGCCACGGCCTGTTCTTCGTCACCCTGGCAGCGCCGCTGCTGGCCTGGGTGGCCAACCGCTTGCATGGCGGCGACGGCCTGTTCAGGCGATGGTGCCTGGCGCTGTGGCTCGCGCTGTTCACCCACCCCCTGCTCGACGCCCTGACGATCTACGGCACCCAGCTGCTCCAGCCATTCAGCGAGCACCCCTACGCGGTGGGCAGCATGTTCATCATCGACCCGCTGTACACCCTGCCGCTGCTGATCGGCCTGGGCGTGGCGCTGGCGCGGCGCCAGCATGCCGGCCTGCGCTGGAACGCCGTGGGCCTGGGTGTCTCGAGCCTGTATCTGGCGTGGAGCGTGCTTGCCCACGCGCATGTGGAGCAGATCGTGCGGGCCCAGCTGGCGCAGCAGGGGCAAAGCGGCGCGGCGTTTTTTGTCACCCCGACACCGTTCAATACCGTGGCCTGGCGCATCGTGGTGATGCGCGACGACGGCCATGCCGAAGGGTTTTATTCCTTCTTCGATGCGGACCGCCACATCGAGTTCGACACCTTTGCGTCCCAACGTGCGCTGGCGCCGCAACTCGGCAACAACCCGGCGCTGCTGCGCATGGCATGGTTCACCCACGGCTTCTACAGCCTGCGCGAAGTGCAGGGGCGGGCGATCCTGGCTGATCTGCGCATGGGGCAGGAACCGGGCTACGTGTTCCAGTTCGCCCTCGCCCAGCGCGACGGCGCGCTCTGGAAAACCATCAAGCCCGAGCCCATCGGCTACCGCGGCGACGTTGCCCGGGCCCTGCCGTGGTTGTGGGCCCGCATCAAGGGCCACGACGTGCCGCCGCCGCGCTGACCGCAACCGGGGTCCAGCCACCGGCATGGCCCGCGCGGCGCACGGCCATCCGGCCCGCAGCGCAAGGTTATCGGGTTTTGACCAGAATCCGGCCATGCGCCACTCGTTCATCCCCCTGCTGGCCTGGCTCACGCTCGCGCCGTGGGCGCACGCGTTAGCCGAAGACCTGCAAGCCATCCGGGGATTCGCGATCGACCGCAAAGAGGTCAGTATCGCCCAGTTTGCCCGCTACGCGCAGGCCACCGGCACCGTCACCGCGGCTGAAAAAGCCGGCGGCGGCAGCACGTTTGAGGGCGGCTGGGTGCAGCGCAAAGGCTGGACCTGGCGAACGCCCTTTGGCCTGCAGGCCAGCGACAACGAGCCCGCCGTCCACATCACCTTCGCGGAAGCCCGCGCCTATTGCCAGTGGGCGGGCCAGCGCCTGCCCACGGATGCCGAATGGATGGAAGCCGCCTACACCGAACGGCGCGCGCAGCCACCGGCCGGCTTCACCACCGGCCAGACCTACCCTTACCCCACCGGCAGCACCCCCCAGGGCGCCAACTGCCTGGGCGACTGCGGCGCGGCCCCCACGCCCGCCGCCTACGCCCACCCCGAAATCACCACCCGTGGCCGCGGCCATGCGCCCACCGGCAGCACCAAAGCAGGCGTCAACGGCCTGTTCGAGATGGGCGCCAACGCCTGGGAATGGACCGACGGCGGCACCGACAGCGCCCGCCCCACACGCGGCGGCTCGTGGTGGTATGGCGCGGCGCAGATGCACCGCGACCACGTCCAGACCAAACCGCCGGACACGGCGGTGGTGTACATCGGGTTTCGGTGCGCGAAGAGCCTGCCATCCCTGGAGTTGAAATGAGCGTTCCGCTGTTCCGTTCGGTCTCACCCATCCT
>JAGOBT010000575.1 GCA_017999135.1 Burkholderiaceae bacterium | reverse complement strand
GGTGCCGCACGCGTCGTCACGCCCTTGATGCGGCTGCAGGACGCCACGTACACGAAGATCATCCTGGTCACGCTGCCGGAGGTGACGCCGGTATCACAGGCGGCTGCGTTGCAAGAGGATCTACGCCGCGCCAGCATCGAGCCGTATGCCTGGGTGCTCAACAAGAGCGTGCTGGCCTCGGGCACGCGAGACCCGTTGCTGGCCGCACGGCTGGCAGGCGAGCGCAGGCAGATGGACCGCATGGCCTCGGGCCTGGCCAAGCGCATGTTCACGCTGCCCTGGCTGACCGTGCCGCCGATCGGTTTCGCCGAACTGTCGAAGCTGGTCGTCAAGCCGTTGCTCAATGAGGCAACCCACGCCTGATCGCTCGCCGATCACTGCAGGCGTTGCCCAGCACCGCCCTTCGCCAGCCGGGCAACGGCGGAGCGCCCTTTGGGTGCTGACGTGACGACCCTTGCGGGCCCCTGTGCCGTCAATCCGGCTTGATCTTGGCCCGCTCGATCACCGGCTTCCAGCGCTTCTGCTCGGCGGCAATGAAGGCTGCGAACTCGGCCGGCGTGCCACCCACCGCGATGGCGGCGTCGTTGGCCAGGCGATCCAGCGCCTCCTTCTCGCGCATCGCCTTGGCCGCAGCGGCGGCGAGCTTGTCGGTGGCCGCCGGTGCCAGGTTGGCTGGCGCCAACAGACCGTACCACTGGGTCATCTCGAAGCCCGGGTAGCCCTGCTCGGCCACGGTGGGCACATCGGGCAATTGCGGGATACGCTGGGTGGTGCCGGTGGCGATGCAGCGCAGCTTGCCGGCCTTGATGAACTGCATCACCGCCGGCGCGCCCACCGAAGCGGCGTCGAGCCGGCCTGCCAGCAGGTCGGTCAGCTGCGGGCCGGTGCCGCGGTAAGGCACATGCAGGATGAAGGTCTCGCTGGCCATCTTCAGGTACTCCATCGCCAGGTGCCCGGCGCTGCCGTTTCCGGCCGAACCGTAGTTCAGCTGGCCCGGCTTGCTCTTGGCCAGCGCGATGAACTCCTTCAGGTTCTTCACCGGCAGATCGGGACGCACCAGGTACAGGCTGGGCACCTTCGCCAGCAGCGAGATCGGCTTGAAATCCTTGTTCGGGTCGTAGGGCAGCTTGTCGAAGATGTACGGGTTCACCGCCAGCGTGCCAATGTGGCCGAGAATCAGCGTGTGCTGGTCGTCGGCCCGCGCCACCTCGCCCATTGCCACGTTGCCTGCACCGCCGGGCTTGTTGTCCACGAAGACGCTCTGGCCCAGCGACTTGGTGAGTTCCGCCGCCGCCGAACGGGCCACGATCTCCGAACTGCCGCCCGGTGCGAACGGCACGACGAAGCGGATGGCCTTGCTGGGCCACCCAGCCTGGGCGCTGGCAAGCCCTGGCAGCAACGAGCCGGCGCCGAGCGCGGCACCTCCTTCGAGCCATTGGCGGCGGGTGAGGTGCAATCGGGTCATGGTGGGGTCTCCTGGTCGAACACGGTGCCGACTCTAACCACCCAGGCACACCGCAACGGCGTGGAATTACTTAGCCGGGCCGTGCCAGAGCACCAGGGCGATGCCGCGCTGCTCAAACACCGTCTCCCAGTGGCCGGCGTCGGCAGGCAGCTTCTTCAGGTGATCCACACGGATCAGCGCCAGTTCACCTGGCTGCGGTGCGCGTCGCGGCGTGGGCTGGCCCCGGTAGACGGAGAAGCTGGGCTGGTGCAGTTGCCACTGCACGGCCGGCTCGGGTCGATGGCGGGCAAACACGGCCGCGTCGCGCACCGGCCCTTGCAGCAGCATGCCCCACCAGGGCAGGCCGAAGCCAAGCACGACCAGCGCCACCATGCCGCCCGACAGCAACGCGGGCCCAGCGCCTGGCAGGCGCTCACGCCACGGCCCGGAGGCGAGAGCCAGCACAACCACCGCCACCGCCACCAGCACAGCAACGGCGGCCAACACCACAGGCGGCTCTGCACCGGCCAGCAGCGCCCGGTACATCGGGTGGCGGACCTGATCCACCCACATCGGCACGGTGATCGCCGGCAGGGTCACCAGCGCCAGCAGGGCCAGGCAGGCGATGGCCTGCGCCCAGCGCATCGCCGGGCCCATGCGCTCGGCCTCCACGGCCATCAGGAGCACCAGAGGCGTGGCGCCGTAGAGCACATAGTGCGGCAGCTTGGTGCCCGAGAGCGAAAAGAACACGATGACGAACACGCCCCAACCCAGCAGGAATCGGCCGAGCGGCCGCTGCCAATGCTCGACCGCACGCCGCGCCACCGCTGCCAGCAATGGGGCCCACGGCAGAAGCAGCAAGGGCATGACCACGAGGTAGTAGGCCCAGCCGCCGCCATGCTGCTCCATCGTGCCGGTGTAGCGCGACAGGTTGTGGCGCACGAAAAAGCCGTCGATGAAGGCCTGGCCGTGGCGGTGCAGCGCATAGGCGTACCACGGCGCGGCGATGCCGATCAGCAGCGCCCAGGCGCGCCAGTCACCCACCCCTTGTCGGACACGGCGCAGGATGTAGCGCCCATCGAAAGTGGCCAGCAGCCAGACGCCGGCTGCCGCCACCGGCACCAGCACCGCCACCGGGCCTTTGGCCAACAGGCCCAACCCCATCCAGGCAAAGGCACGGCGCAGCGGTGCCTTCTGTTCCGTCTCCAGCCAGCGCCAGGCATCGAAAGCCGCCAGCACCAGCAGGAAGTTGAGCAAGGCATCGGCTGTCGCGGCACGCCCGATGGCCAACACACCCAGGCTGGTGGCCATCATCAGCGCCGCCGAGGTGGCGGCCCGCTCGCCCAGGCGCGGCCGGGCGAACGCCCACACCGCCAGCGCCCAACCCCAGGCGCACAACGCCGA
>JAGOBT010000573.1 GCA_017999135.1 Burkholderiaceae bacterium | reverse complement strand
AGTCGGCGTCGACCCACAGGTTCAGGATCTGGCGGCCGATGCGGCGGGCCACCGGGTGGCCGGCCGGCACATCGGCCAGGAAATCGGACGCCGCCGGATGCCAGCTGCTGGCATGCAGGCCGGCGGCGTGCAGGGCGCGCATCAGTGCATGGCGGTCGGCCTGGTCGTCGGCCGGCCCCACCAGCAGGTTGGCGCGCCAGGGCACGCTGCCCGGGGTGGGCGCCAGCCACTGCAGGCCATCGCCCAGCAGCGGCTGCAGCAGCGTGTGCAGCGTGGCCAGGCGGTCGCGGCGGGCTGCCACCTGGGCGGGCAGCGTGGGCAGGGCCGCCAGCAGGCCGGGGGCCTGCGCGGGATCGAAGCGGTGCAGGCAAGCGGTCGCCTCGGCCTGGGCCAGGGCCCGGAAGGCCGGCACCTGCGCCGCCAGCGCCGGGCCGCCCAGCCCGTCGAAATGCGCGTTGTAGAGCCGGGTGTGGTGGCGGCCCAGCGCGTCGATGCGCTGCTGGGCGGCGGCGGTGCATGCCGGCAGCGCAGCGTCGAGGGCACGGATGTCGCGCGCCAGCGTGGCGTCGTCGGTCAGCAGCGCGCCGCCGTGGTCCAGCGACAGCGGCTTGCCGGCGCCGAAGCTCAGCACCGACACCACGCCCCAGGCGCCAACGGGCCGGTCGCCGGCCTGGCCGCCAAAGGCGAGGCAGGCGTCTTCGACCAGCGCACAGCCGGCGGCATCGGCCTGGCGCTGCAGTCCCGACAGGTCGGTGGTGTTGCCATGGCCGTGCACCGCCACGACCGCCCCCGCACCGGGCAGCAGCGGGCCAGCCGCATCGGCGTCCAGGCCCAGGTGCCGCGCATCGATCTCGCCCCAGCGCGGCACGGCGCCGGCCAGGTGCAGCGCCAGCGGCACGTTGATGCACACCGCATCGGGCAGCACCACCGGCCAGCTGGCGGTGCCCAGCGCGCGCAGGGCCAGCGCCAGGCCGGCCGTGCCGTTGCCCGTCAGCACCGCGAAGCGGCGGCCGGTGGCGGCGCACAGCGCCAGTTCTGCGCGGGCGATGTCGTGGCTCATTGCGGCCGGGTCCAGTGCAGCGTGTGGTAGGTCTGCAGGCTGCCGCCGAAGCCCAGCTTGAACCAGCCGCGCTGCGGGCTGTTCACGCCTTCCAGGTCGACGGTGGTGATGCCGTGTTCGCGCGCCAGGTGGCCGAAGGCATGCCAGTGCGCCAGCGTGCCCTGCCAGGGCGTGCTGCGCGCCGGGTGGCCGGCGCCGTAGAGGTAGTAGGCGCGGTGGCGGTCCCAGCCGTAGAACACCGCATACAGCAGCGTGCCGTCGGCATCGTGCACATGGAACAGCGCGCCGCAGCCGTCGGCGATCAGCCGCTCCATCACCCGCTGCATCGCGGCCAGGCGGTCGGGCGGCGCATCGGCGCCCTGGGTCTCCATCAGCGCGCGGTATCCGCTGAGCAGCGCGGCCGGGTCGGTCGACAGTTGCACGCTGCCGCCCTTGCGGCGCGCCTCGCGCACGCTGTAGCGGCGCACGGTCTCCATCGCATCGAAGCAGTCGGTCTGCTCGGACTGGTGCGCCGGCACGCCGGCCAGCGACGACACGTCGACATAGCTGGTGTAGCGCAGGTCCAGCCGGTACTGCAGGCCGGCGTCGCCGTGGTAGGCGTGCCAGAGGAAGGGCCGCAGGTCGTCGACCTGGGGCGCCAGCGGCAGTTCCACCCGGTCGAAGCGCCGCGCCAGCTCGGCCGCGACAAAGCTGCTGATCTCGAATGCGTCGTGCCGGCGCTTGACGGCCTGGCGCTGCGGGTCGAGCGTGAACATCGGCCCGGCGTGGATGACGAGATCGTCGGCCACCACGGCGCTGCCGTCGGCCGACACCGGCAGCAGCAGCGCCGCCTTCACGGCCTGGCCCTGCACCACCGCCCAGCGCTGGTGCGGGCAGCCCACCGCCTGCAGGAAGGCCGACCCCGCGAACAGCGTGCCCTGCGGCGACTGGCGCACCAGCGCGTCCCAGGCGGCGTTGTCGGCGACCGGTTGCAGCGCCAGCTCAGACATGGCGCAGCACCCCGTGGCGGCACAGCTTCTCGGCGATCGGCCGCAGCACGGCCACGTCCACCGCCAGCCGATGGGCGATGTGGGGCAGGCTGGCCTGGCCGTCGGCATGCCACAGCAGCCACAGGATCAGGTCCAGCTCGCTGCGGCCGCCCAGCTCGGGCCGCTGCTGGCCGCCCTGCTTGGGGTAAAGGTCGTGGCGCGACAGCATCACCTCGCCACCGGGCTGGGTGCGCACATAGACCTCGCGCGCCTCGGACTCCAGCGTGGAGATGACCTGCTGGTGCACGGCCAGCGATTCGGCCAGCTGCGCGCCGGTGACGAAGCCCAGGCCGTCGGCCGAGCTGTGGTACTGCGGGTAGTCGTAGTAGCGGTCGCGGTGGATCGACGCCGCGTTGATGCGGAAGGCCGGCGCGCTGTACTGCCGCTCGTCGCTGCCGTGGATGTCGAACGGGTAGACGGTGAAGGGCGCGCCGCGGGCGGACAGCACCTGATCGATCACGCGGTTGATCGGGTGCCGCTCGTCCCAGCTGCGCTTGGTGCTGAAGCCGCCCGGGCCGCCGCAGCAGGTGACCACCAGGCCCATGTCGATGCGCTTCGCGGCCGCCTCGTTGCGCGCCAGCCAGGTGACGGCGCCGATGGTCTCGGGCACCCACATGCAACGGTAGGTGTACTGCCGGTCCGGCTGCGCCGCCAGCCACTGCGCCAGGTAGGCCAGCAGCACGGCGCCGCTCAGGCTGTCGTTGGCCATCGACGGATGGCAGATGTAGGCCGACAGCAGGATCTCGTCGGCGCGCCGGCCGG
>JAGOBT010000574.1 GCA_017999135.1 Burkholderiaceae bacterium | reverse complement strand
AAGCCGCCGCCATCAAGGCCCCGCGTGAGTGGCACGGCCTGAACGCTGGCGAGTGCGCCAACGTGCTGGACACGCTGCCGGTGTGGCTGCGGTACGAAGTGACCGCCGACCGCTGCGGCAGCGACGTGTGCGAGGTCACCGATGTGCTGATCGCCGGCCACGTTCTGGACGCGGCCAACTTCGACGCGGGCCTGTGCGCTGAGTGGGGCCGGCAGTGCCTGACGGCGCGTGTGGCTGCTGGGGTGCTGTGATGAACGGCATCACCGACAAGGCCAGCGCCGTGTGCGCTCAGCACTACGGCAAGCAAGGCAGCGGCTGCGGTCGTTGCCCGATCCAGGCGGCATGCCACAGCCCGGTCAAGCCGCTGACGCAGCAGACGCTGGATGCGTGGCGCCAACGGGTGGCGGATGCGGCCGAGGGGGTGGCGCTGTGAACACCACCACCCGCCGATTCCCGCGCACGCTGGCCGACGCCTACCCGTGCGAGCGCCACGTCGCACTGACCGGCCCCTACAGCCGCCCGACCTTCATCCGCCAAGCCTGCCGCGTTGCGCTGTGGCTCGGTGCTTTCGCGTTCATCGGCGCCCTGATCGGCGTCAGCTGCTGAGGAGCGAACCATGGTCAACCTGCAAGACACCCCCAGCGCCGGCCAAATCAGCGCCGCCGATCTGGACGCAGCGCGCCAGCACAGCACTGGCCGCATCGTGCACCTGCGCCGCGCCGTCGTCCTGCCGCACGGCTGCGACGGCCAGGGCAAGTACCGCACGCGGCAGTGGCCGGCGTTCCCCGACACCGTGCCCACCGACTGGCACGGGCTGGACGACTGCGCCGCTGAGGGTGGCCGCTTCATGGAGCCGGCCCCCGCGATGGAAAGCATGTGGCGCCACCGCCGCGCCGCGGCAACCGTGCGCGGCGGCGTCGCCCTGGTGGTGCTGCTGGCCGTCGTCGGCTACGTGGTGCGCACCGTTTGGCCGCTGGCCTGAGTTTCCGGGCGTCGGCACGCGCCCTGGCGCTGAACCGGGAAGTTCAACCAGGGCCGCCGGCCACCCTTCGCCACCACAGGAGAACGCATTGACCGCACCCGATCTGCCGCTTGGCATTGTGCACGACATGCCGGCCGAGGAATACCACGCGGTCCCGGCGCTCAGCGCAACCGGCTTGAAGGCGCTTGCACGCTCGGCCTGGCACTACAAGAACCGCCCCAACATCAAGCCGACGCGGCCGATGCTGCGCGGTACGCTGGCGCACTGCGCTGTGCTTGAGCCGCACGCAATGGCCGAGCGCTATGTCGTGGTGCCAGCGGATGCGCCGCGCCGCCCGAGTGTTGCCCAGCTCAACGCCAAGAAGCCCAGCGACGACAGCCGAGCCGCCATGAGCTGGTGGGCCGATTTCACCGCCAGCGCCGAGGGCCGGCAGATCGTCAGCGCCGAGGACTACGCCATCACCCAGATGCAACTGCAGGCCCTGGCCGACGAGCCGACGATTGCCGGCATACTGAAGGAAGGGCATGGCGAAGTGTCTGTGTTCTGGCGCTGCAAACGCACGGGCGTGTACTGCAAGGCCCGGCCCGACTGGATGACGCCAGCGACTGGCCGCCGCGTCACGCTGCTGGACCTGAAAAGCACTGCCGACGAATCGCCCAACGGCTTCGGCCGAGCCGCCGCACGCATGGGCTACCACCTGCAGCGGTCGCACTACGTTGACGGCGTGCAGCAGGCCACAGGCTGGAAGGTTGATGAATTCGTGTTTGCTGCCGTGACCAGCGCGCCGCCAGTGCTGGCCGTGCCGTACTTCCTGACCGACGCCATCAAGGAGCAGGCCGACGACGAGCGCGCCGAGCTGATGGACCGCTACGCCCGCTGCATGGAGTCCGGCCACTGGCCAGCCTACGGGCAAGGGCTGCAGATGCTGGACTTTCCCGCCTACGCCAAACGTGACAGCGAGGTTGAAGTCTCTTTCGCCGACTGACCCAAGGAGTTACCCATGTTCGACATCACCGACCTTCGCTCGACCATCGTCCCCAAGAGCGACCAGCTCAACGCGGAACAGCTGCTCGGCGGCCCCATGACCATCACCGTGACGGATGTTCGCACCGGCACCGGAGAGGATCAGCCCGTCTCGATCCACTACGAGGACGACAACGGCCGCCCCTTCAAGCCCTGCAAGACCATGCGCAAGGTGCTGATCCTGGCCTGGGGCCACGACGCCCGCCGCTGGATCGGCCAGAGCATGGTGCTGTTCAACGATGCGAGCGTGAAGTTCGGTGGCATGGACGTGGGCGGCATCCGCATCAGCCACATGACAGGCATCCCGAAGGACATCCACGTCAGCCTGACTGCGACGAAGGGCAAGAAGGCGCCGCACGCGATCAAGCGACTGGACACGGGGCCGGACTTGTCCGAAGTGTTGAAGGCCATCGCCGCAGCCAGCAACAAGGCCACGATGGACGCAGCCAAGGGGTTGGCCTCGCAACTGGTCATCAAGACCGACATCGACCAAGCGATGGGCGCCTACAAAGCGCGGGTGGCCGCACTGCGGGCAACGAGCGCGGCGCCGAAGACAGGCGCCCCCGACACGGCAGCCATGATCGCCGCCATCGAGAAGTGCGCCGACTTGGTGACTCTGCAGCTGCACAGCGACGAGGCGGAAAGCCTGCCCGCTGGCGCCGGCCGTGACGCGGTGATGGCTGCGCTGCTGAAGCGCGATGGCGAGCTGGCGGGCATCGCATGACCGGCACCGCCACCGAAGACACTGCCAAGGCCGTCGCCACGCTGGAAGCCGA
Organism: Burkholderiaceae bacterium; assembly: GCA_017999135.1. Lineage (GTDB taxonomy): Bacteria > Pseudomonadota > Gammaproteobacteria > Burkholderiales > Burkholderiaceae_C > Pseudaquabacterium. Next base: position 69 of record JAGOBT010000574.1, on the reverse strand, counting down.
CGCAATGCACCGCGCCGGCCAGATCACGCTGACCCAGGCTGGAGCCGGCAGCCGACCGAGACGACCGCG